>JAGYOK010000047.1 GCA_018399685.1 Alphaproteobacteria bacterium
CATCTTTGCGAGCCTTTAGGCGAAACAATCCACATTTCAAATAACCTTAAAACATATATCCTTTCGCTATATATTTTCGTGAAAAATTTTGCCTAATATAAGGTATTAAAATACATCCATAATAGCTTTTCGCGGCAAAATCGAGAGTATATCTATATAGCATATATATATCACTCCCCTATATCCCCCTTATATATATGTTTGGAGCCTTGAGGCATGCCTTGCCCTTAAAAACGACTATAGCACAAAAATCGGGAAAAAGGAAGAAATTCCTACAATTATTATTCCCAGAGAATTCTACGCAAAATCCCCGGTGTCAGAACCGAAAGAGGATTAACCACAACCTGAGGATCGTCGGAGGAGCCTTTAATGCTATAGGTCGCAGCAAACACTCCGCCCGACCCTCCGGTCAGGATATTGCCCACCAGAGGGATTTTGCCCAGCACCTTATTCAAGGTATCCATCGGCGCGATTGTGCCCGCAACGTCAATCTCACGCTTGTTATTATCGAATGATCCTTCGAATAAAATGCCCAGAGTATTGCCCGATGTGCGCCCGTTTTTGATCTCCAGCAGGCTCCCCTCTCTGCGGTATAGCCAGTTAAAATCGGCTTCCATTTTGTCAAAGTACAGCCCCTCATTTGTCAGAACTTCCATAATCCCACCCAAAGACAAGAGGCTTAATAATTTTGCCAGAGCCGGAGCTTTCACGACCTTGAAACCGGCGATTTCCGCCTTTCCGCTAATGTTGCGGTCATAGACCCCGCGTATAGGCTCGCCGTAAATAGCCATAGTACCGCCGACGATATTGTCATAGATACCAAAGGCTTGTAAAAGCGCTCCCGCATCCTGCGTTTTCATGCGAAAGGTGCGCTCACCCTTATTATTGCCGTCATTGTTAAAGCGCACAAAAACATCAGAAGAGCCGATATGCCCGTCCATATCCATCTGGTTAAAGCGCCCTTGCTCATCAATTTCCATGTAAACGCTAAAGCTCCTCACGAGCTGCTCCGAGTCCATACGCACCTTGCTGGCTTTCGCCTTAATGCGCATGGGCGGAGCGGTATATTCCGCATTTTTATCTTCAGAATCCATGAATGGCCGCGCATCCAAAAACTCACCATCCAGAGTAATATCAACCGCGCGATACTTGTCATAAGCAAAGGTCAGAGCGGCTTTCGTCTCTCCGACAGTAAATTTTGGCGCCTTGCCGCTAGCCAGCACAACCTCGCCGTCTTTCTCGGTGAAAAGAACTTCCCCATT
Source organism: Alphaproteobacteria bacterium (assembly GCA_018399685.1). Lineage (GTDB taxonomy): Bacteria > Pseudomonadota > Alphaproteobacteria > Micavibrionales > Micavibrionaceae > UBA1672. The sequence continues at coordinate 1,263 of JAGYOK010000047.1, forward strand.
GCTGATTGTGAGCTCCGGGGCTTCAGCGCTCAGGCTTGTAATTTTTTTAAGAGTGCCGTTTATAAAATCTGCCTTAAAGCGCACCTTTCCCTTTTCCCCGACAGGCTTTTCATAGTCAAAAGGATCAACGAAAAGCCGCGCCGGAGCGATATCCGCAACGATATCTGCAACCGCTGTATCATCCTGAAAGCTTGTATAGGTAAGCTCTACATCCAGCGCCCCATCCAAAAATTCGCTCAAATCCATGCCCAGCTTTTTGCGCAAATCTTCATCCACGCGCAGGCTGGCCGAGACCTTCTCTTCATAGTCCTGCCCCTCGCTCTTTAAGAACGCCTCCCATGAAAGCTCTGTCTTACGGCCATCAAGAAGTGAAGATCCATGCAGCTTAACCAGATTATCCTTAACCGAAAGTGCCAGCGACCTGCCGCTAATATCCAGATCCTTTACCACCGCCGGAAACAATACGTCATTAAGCTTGCCACCGATATCAATCTTAAACTCGCTCATCAGCGCGGTTTTACGTGCAGGGAAATTAAGCCACACATCAAGCTCGGCCTCGCCTTTGACCTTATCGATATCCATCCCGATACCACCGCCAAGGTTGATCGGCTCGGTTGAGATATAGCGCATAACGTCAGCTACACTGCCTTTAAGATCGAAACGCATATCCGCGTCACCAATGCCTTCTTCCACCAGCCTGTCAAAATACAGCTTCGAAGAACCGACCGCCATCCCGCCGATCTGCGCTTTTTCGATATCAATGCTTAATTCATCTTTATCAATATCAAATTGCCCCGAACCACTCATCTTATAAGCCTTTGGCAACGGAGAGTGATAATCAACGCTCATATCTCTGGCCTTAAAATCGAGCAAAATATTCCTGATATCAGCAACCCAGCGCTCTTCGTTTTTAGCTTTTTTTTCTACGTACATTACAGCGGCTTTAGCCGCCCCATCTCCCGCTTCAGGCTCTATTTCCGAGACAGGAGGCTCGCCGCCTGCCTGCTTTTGAATGACCAGATCAAACCCCACAGAAACATCCTCGAACACACCGTCAGCCATGCGCTTGACAACCCACTTTTCAGCATCCGTCTCTTCCAGAAATTTCGGCCATAAAGCCTCGACACGCTCATGCTTTACATCTTTTGTCCAAATGCGCATCGGGCCGTGGATTGCCTCTTTTTCGCGCACCAGATCACCATTAAAGTCGAACGTAACCCCGCCAAGCGACACATGCGTATCACGAAGCTGCATCACCTTTCCTTCGTAATCATACAGCACACTTAGCGCCAGATCTTCATAGGTAATCGGCTCCTCCGCGAGCATGGAGTGTAATATCTTCCCCCTTTTGGAATAGGCATCAACGCGCACTTCCGAAGGCATAAAACTCTCGTCATTTAACGTCACTTCTATGTGTGCATTGATAACAGCATCCTGCGTAGCGGGAACGTCCAGAGCCGGAACTTTGCTTATAATGTCATTAACATTGAGCGCAACAACATCCGTTGATAAATCGATCTTGCCTTTCCACCAATCATACTCTATCGAAACATCCAGCTTTGAAGTTTCAAACTCGGAACCGGGCAGTGTCATCTGCGCATAACCACCGGCGCCATATGTTGTTCTCATAAACACCAGATCAAAATTCGGCAAAGACCATGTCTGGTGCAACACCTCGTCATTGACGAAAAGCCGTGCATTTTCTATGGAAAAGCCCCGCAGCCGTGATAGTAAAGCCCCAGAGGTTATTTTGCTCTCGCGTACCGGAGAAGCAATATAGGAAAGCATCTCACGAATAATATCACTTGTGGCTCCTCCTCCTTCACTGCTTTTTGCAGAATTTCCCTTCTCCTGCGCATCACCACTGCCTATATTAAAGGAAAAATTACCGTCCGCTCCGCGCTCAAGGCGCACCGTTGGCTGCTTGATAATAATCGCTTTGGGCAATAGACGCCCCACAAGCAGACCCAAACCAGATAAGCTGGCATCAATTTGCCCGGTCGAGCCAATCAATGAACCGTCCTTGTTAAAAAATTGCACATTGTGAATCTGGAGATATAAAGGCTCACTTAAATCCGGCCAGTAAAGCACCACTTTTTCCATGCGAGCATGGCTTCCCGAAGCACTGTCATATGCAGCAGCTTCAATGGTATTTTTGATAAAACTGATATCTAAAGGCTCTGAAGAAACGCGCCACACGAACCCACCGACAATCAAAGAAAAAAGAACAACGACAACACCCAGCGCTTTAAAACTCAATTTGCTGGTACGCCATACAACTCTTTTAACTTTCTCGACCACGGTTTCTTCCGGTTCCAGTTATACCTTAGGGGGTCAAGGGCGGAATAACCCGCCCACTGACAGATACACATCTCAAGAGGATAATTGATACCCAGTGTCAAGGAAACTTAGGCAGCCAATCTGCGCTTGACAGGAACGTTCACCCCGCCGCTCTCGGCATTATTCATATGATCGTGCACATGAGAGACCAGTTCATCAATATGATTATGGAAGAAATGGTTTGCTTCAGGCAATACGCGCATATCAATCATAATACCTTTTTGCATATGGATGCGCTCTACAAGCTCGGCCACACATTCCTGCGGAATAATGTCATCGCGTCCACCATGGAGCATAAGCCCCGACGTCGGGCACGGAGCCAAGAAAGAGAAATCATCCGTATGAGCCGGTGGAGCCACAGACACGAACCCGGCAATCTCCGGGCGGCGCATCAAAAGCTGCATACCGATCCACGCACCGAAAGAAAATCCTGCAACCCAGACATAAGGCGCATTCGGGTTAATTTCCTGCATCCAGTCCAATGCTGATGCTGCATCGCTCAACTCCCCTTCACCTTCATCATAGGTTCCCTGCGAACGGCCAACGCCACGAAAATTAAAACGCAACACCGAAAACCCGCGAGCAACGTAAGCTTGATAAAGAGCATATGTGATCTTGTTGTTCATAGTTCCGCCATGCTGCGGATTAGGATGAAGAACTAACGCAAGCGGCGCATCCTTAATTCTTGAATGATAATAGCGCCCCTCCAGGCGGCCTGCCGGCCCGTTTAAAATAACTTCAGGCATATATAAAACCTCTTTTTGATTATTGTTAGCTAAGCTATTACACTTATTTTATTATTTATGTTTTAGGCGTAATTTTTATAGACAACGTCCCTGCCACACAGCGATTGTTATATTGAAATCCGAGCAATAAGTCTACAAAATTCTTATAAGTCATTGAAATTGCTGTGGATATCTGAAAAGTCACTGAATTATGAATGTATAATAATGCACGGTTTATGACGCAGATGCAGCATTTAAAAAGTCTGCACAAAAATACTGTGATATTGTTTTAATATAATGCAGCGCAATACACGTAATACGAGCGAAGGTAATTATTCGAAAATTAATATCATAAATCTGTGAAAAACAAATAGGCAAATACAGCTCCAAACAACGAAGATAAGTCCCGAAGAGATTAAAAAACCTCAAAGAAATCCTTGATCTACTAAAAAATAAGGTTAATACTCGTAACTCTTTTACGTATGATAATACTAAAAAAAAGTATAAATATGCATAACGGTTATGCAAACAGCCTGTTTAAGTCCTGTAAAATCTATAAGACCGCTAGCCGTTTCAACTGAGTTTTTAATAATTTTGGAGTTTTTTTTATGATCCGCCACATTGTCATGTTTAATGCAAAAAAGCCTGGTGACCCTGAAAATATTCAGGCGCTTTTTGACGGACTAAAAATGCTGGAAACCATCAAAGGCGACTGGAAGTTAACGGTCACAAAAAACATCAAAGTTGACCATCGCGCCAACGATATAGACGTTGTTGTATATGGTGAATTCCCTGATGAGCAAACTCTCGCCTATTATAAAACCCACCCCACATATCAAAAATGCACAGCCCTCGTCCGCCCCATTCGCGACCAGCGTATTGCTGTTGATATTACTGTAGACGATGATTTTTAAAAAAAGACTACATTAGTATCTTGACCAATACTCCAATCTCGTTAACATGGCTCCGAAATGTTTCACCCGCATCAGGATAAATATGCCCTCTCTTTTTCAAAGCGCCCCGGAACCCTACGATCTAAGTAACTTTACAATCCTTCTGGTCGAAGATTCCGAATACATGCAAAGCCTCACTTCAGAAATGCTAAAACTTTTTGGTGTAGGCGATATACTCAGGTGTAGCGATGCTCTCGAAGCCATCGACCTCATCACCATTACAAACGCCCGTAAATCCTCGCGTTACATTGACAAGATCGATATCGTACTTACCGACTGGCTTATGCCCGGCGGCGGCGGCAAGGAACTTATAAAATGGATTCGAAATAACGAAGAACCCGACATACACTTTTTACCTATTATAGTAGTCAGCGGCTATACGACCGCCAAACTTACTCTTAAAACACGCGACATGGGTATAAACGAGATGCTCGTCAAGCCCATTTCCGGCAAACTTCTTGCCTCGCGCATTTGCTCGGTCATCGATCATCCAAGACCTTTTATACGAACATCAAATTATTTCGGACCCGATCGCAGAAGGCAGGATCTACCTTTCCACGGCGAAGACAGGCGATCTAAAAATCCGATTACTGTGGAGCGCGAAATATAATGAGTGACAAGAAAAACGAAGAAACAGGGCAAAACACAATGCCGGAAAACACCTCGGTAAAAGCAGAGATTATTGTCCCCAAATATAATCTGCTTAAAAACAAGGCTGGCGCACGCGTTAACATGAGAGACAACGGCTTTATTGAAAAGAAAAAAATAGAAGCCGCTGACGATCTAATCGCCCAGCTATGTGACGGGTCAAAAGAAAAGATAGAAGAGCAAATTAAAATCCTGATGGATCTGTGGAAACGCATTCAGGAAATGCCCGACAGCATTGAACGCAAAGAAAAAACGCAGGAAATTTTCACCATCGCCCACGAGATAAAGGATATCGGCTCTTTATGTGGTTATATCCTTATTGCACATTTTGCTGAATCCCTGCGTGATTATATTGCCGAGACCACTATGAACCTGAAAAACCAGCGCGTCATTATTCAGGCTCATATCGACGCACTCAACACTGTTCTTAAAACAGGCGTTTCCGATAACGGCGACCCGATCGCCGAAGAGCTTAAAAGCAAGGTTAAAATCGCAATCGAGAAATACAAGTAATCCCGCAAAGCTTGTATTTTGGCCTTCGCCCCCCTATAGTCGCGCCTATGACTGATAGCACAATAAACTCTCTGGGCTTCGCAAAGCCACCGGAACAAACCCGCGTTGTAGTGGCTATGTCCGGCGGCGTGGATAGCTCCGTCTGCGCAGCAATGCTGCACGAGCAAGGCTATGAAGTTATCGGCGTCACACTCCAGCTCTTGCCGAAAAAATCGACACAAGACGCACAAAACGTCGCCAAAGCGCTCGGCATTCCTCTTCACATCATAAACCGTGAAGAGCGTTTTAAAAGCGAGATCATCGAAGCCTTCGCCAACAGTTACCTGCGCGGAGAAACCCCAATTCCCTGTGCGCACTGTAACCAGACAATAAAATTCGGGGATATGCTGGATTTTGCCCGCTCCCTTAACGCTGATTGCATGGTTACCGGACACTACGTCCGCCGCGAAATTGGCAAAACCGGCCACGCTTATTTGATGCGCGGGGCAGATGCTATCAAGGATCAAAGCTATTTTCTTTTTGCAATATCACAAGATCAGATTGATTACCTGCGCTTCCCTTTGGGCATGTGGAGCAAGAATGAAACCCGCAAGCAAGCCCGAAGGCTCGGCCTTATAACCGCAGAAAAAACAGATTCTCAGGATATTTGTTTTGTCCCTGACGGCGATTATGCCGGGCTGGTTAAAAGCCTCCACCCCGAAGCTGGCAAACCCGGAAAAATCGTGCATATTGATGGCCGCGAAGTAGGCGAGCATAAGGGCATTATTCATTACACAATCGGCCAGCGTAAAGGTCTGGGCATTGGCGGCGGCGTGTCCGAAAACAACTCTCCGCTTTATGTCATAGAACTCAAGCCAGAAGAAAACCAGGTAATCGTCGGCCCCAAAGAAGCCCTCGCCCGCGATACTCTTCATATCAAAGACTGCAACTGGCTCGCGGATATAACCGAAGAAACACAAATCATGCTCAAATTCCGCTCTGTCATGAAACCAACCCCTGCGCTTTTGCAAATAGACGAGCAATCTGGCACAGCCGAAATCCATCTAAAAACCCCACAATACGGCATCGCCACCGGACAAGCGGCAGTATGCTATATCGACGAAAGAATGATTGGCGGCGGCTGGATCAACAGGACTTCTCGTAAAAAATAAACTCCTCCGCCGCAAGAACAACAGCGAATAAATCCACTAAGGACATTATCTATAAGATATTGAACATCCTTTTTATAGAAACATACTTGACAAATACCGGTAAAATAGGCCATATACGCCTTCTGTCCTTTGCGACAAACCCCTTTTGTTTAGAGCAAACAGGTTTTTTGTTCGAGCAGGCTACAAGGAGCGTAGCGTAGTTAACTACGTAAGCGATAAGTGACAAAGTCCAAACGGAAAGATGGCGGAGTAGCTCAGCCGGTTAGAGCAGTGGAATCATAATCCATGTGTCGGGGGTTCAAGTCCCTCCTCCGCTACCATTCACCCCTTCCAATAAAATCCAATACAGTCCAAAAAAGTAAACAATCTCAATGGTTACAGCAAAATAACTGTCCAGAGAAGCACTATATAATCCATTGACATATAGGGGTAACAGGGGGTATTTTTGGTGGTAACAGTAAAAACGAACCCACGCGTTACCACCAAATGAAGCTTACAGATATACAAATTAAAAACGCCAAGCCTAAAGAAAAACAGTACAAGCTGTCTGATGGAGAGGGCTTATATGTGCTTATCAGGCCGAATGGAAGTAAGCTATGGCAAATGAGGTATCGCTTTGCAGAAAAACAAAAAACACTATCTATTGGCAAATATCCCCTCGTCTCTTTGTCAAAAGCCAGAGAACTAAAAATTGAGGCGAAAAAATTACTCGCAGAGAACATTGACCCTTCCCAAGAAAAACAGCGCAAAAAACGCCAAGTTTATAAGGACACAGAAAACACTTTCCAACGTATTGCTGAGCAATGGTACAAGCGTCACAAAAGAAGTTGGAAAGAGCAACACGCCCACAAAACATGGCGCAGAATTGAAATGCATATCCTGCCCGACATTGGAAATATCCCAATAACGCAATTAACAGCACATGATATTATTCGGTGCGTGCAACGTATAGAAGATAGCGGCGCGGCAGATATTGCTAAACGCTCTTTTCAAAACATTAAACGCATTCTTGATTACGCGCTTATTGAACAAATGCTGACTCAGAACATAACCCACAGCATTAGACCACAAGACATTTTACGCCGGACAAAAACCAAGCATAACCCTCATTTAGAAGCACATGAACTTCCTGAATACCTGCACAAAGTTGAGATATACGACGGTGAGCTTCAAACAAAGTTAGCTCTTAAATTAATGATGCTAGTCTTTATTCGGCACAACGAGCTACTTAATGCGCGATGGGATGAGTTTATTTTTAAGCGTTCAGAATGGCGCATCCCAGCGGAGCGCATGAAAATGGATAAACCGCATATTGTCCCCCTATCAAAACAGGCTGTAGAAATTCTTGAAGAGCTAAAAAGAATAAACGGCATATTTGACTATGTATTTCCGCAAAAACGAAACCCTAGAAAAGTAATGAGCAACGGCACTATGACCCGCGCCCTTCACAAAATGGGTTACAAAGGAAAGCTCACCGTTCACGGCATGCGTGGCACAGCTTCTACTATCCTAAATGAGAATGGTTTTAATCCCGATGCAATCGAACTGCAACAATCTAGGCAAGATCAAAACAAAGTCAGAGCCTCTTACAATCACGCGCATTACCTAGACGAACGCCGCCAAATGATGCAATGGTGGGCAGATTATCTGGATGATATTGCACAAAATGGGACTGTAGTGGTTGGCAAATTCGAGAAAAGCGCATAATAATGGCTTATGGCAAAAACAATTATTGATTCTTCTAATGCAAATACTTTGCAAGAGATAACAGGGTACAACTACCCAGACGGCCTTATGCCGGAAGCATGGAAAGAGCGGAGCTCTCCAGATAATATTGTGCCAGATGGCATTTGGTTACCAGAATATTTCAATTTAATCGGAAAAGAAATTTATCAAAAAATTTGGGATGGAACAGAGCTTTATGCCCGATCCCCTGAAGATATTTCTGAAGACGAAAAAAGCCAGTCGCATTGGAGAACTAGAAAAAGAGCCATTAAAATTACTTCCATGATCGGAGGGTTAGAGCAAGAAAATACAGGAACGATTGCTTCCCCAGCAAACTTTACAAGTTCACATCAAGTTGGCGTAGCCTTCCAAAATGAGAAACAAGAAAACAAGGCGTTTGAAAGAAAACAAAAAATTATTAGTGCGGTCGTAGAAAATATTTTGAGCAATGAGATTCATCCTTTTCTTATTGGTGAGCATGGAGAGAAGGCGAAAATAAGGGAGTCGTGGTGGCGTGAGAGAGGAATCCGTTTTGTGTTTGAATATGGTTATCCGAACGGACACCCCACACATGGCATATATATTTCTAACAAGAAATCTAAACGAAAGGAAATTAAGCCAAAGGGCATAACTTGCCCTGAAGGTGTATGGTCATTAGAGGCCGCATTTCTTTTTTCTGAGAAAGAAAATGGAGCAAAAGGACAAAACAGGAAAATGGGAGATATTGTAGACGACCTTATCCATTTTCTAGTTGTCACCCCTGATTTGGAAGTGTTTACAATCAGTAGCTATGATGGCCATAAAAAACTAATAGATCGAAATTATTTACGAAGTAAAAACGCTGGTAAAGATTTTTTACGGGGTTTTATCCCAGCCTTTAATGATTTTCACGTAAGCAAGGAAGATGGAGATTATATCTTCATTAACAGGGAGCAGTTTGAAAATTATTTGACCGACAAACCGATACAAACAAATAGTATTTATGTAGAAGAAAAACAACCAATGAAAAAGAAGGCTTCGATAGATATATGTCCTTTAGGAACTAGAGAGCGCAATACGCTCTATAAAATGATTATAGGCATGGCTATCAAGGGATATGCTTATGATCCGAATGCTAAAAAAAGTAATGTACCAAAAGAAATTGAAGGTGACTTGCGTTTGCTTGGCCTTGAGATAACTGCCGAGACGATAAGAAACTATTTGAATAAAGCTTACTCAGAATTTCCAGTAAGTGCTGAAAAACCTGATTCTTAAAACGAATTCGTTTTTCTAAAAACGATAATCGCCCTCAAATTATTTTACACAACATAAGCTTTGCTCAGTTTTAACCAAACGGAGTAAAACACTATGAACCAAAACACCCTTCCAGAAACGGGCTTTGTTCGCCTTCCTACAATCCTAAAAGTCTTCCCCGTATCAAAATCAACTTGGTGGGCGGGGGTGAAAAATGGGCGCTATCCGCAACCTGTAAAACTTGGCCTTAAAATTACTGCATGGCGCGTTGAAGATATTCGAGACTTAATCGAGAGCGTCAATGGCTAAGAAAAAGCGCACATATAGTACGCGCTTTATCAAAGACAATTATTCCTACACAGTCGAGCAAATAGCCGACTTGTTCGGGATAGATGTTGCGACCGTGCGCCGATGGATAAAGGAAGAAGGGCTTATGCGTATTCCAAAAACACGCCCCTTCTTAATCCATAGCAGTGCGCTCAAAAAATTTCTTACAAAGAAGAAAGCCAAACACAAACAATTCTGCAAAACGCACGAAGCATTTTGTTGTAAGTGCAAAGCGCCGCGCACACCAAAATCAGGAACAGGAAAAGCCGTAAAATTACCTAATGGCTCAATCCGGTTTCAGGGACAATGTGCCATATGCCATACGAAAGTAAACAAGACAATCAAGGGGGCAGATTGGGCTAAAAAACACCCATTAAAAGCATATCTTAGTGATACCACTAAACAACATAATAGAAAGCACTCAACGCCTCTTAAATGTCAACTTCAAGGAGATGGTCAACTATGCCTGAATTTAACGCCATAAATGAAAAGCTCAAAAAAGAATATGAGGATGCTTTAATACATGGTGCGCACAAAGAAAAGCGCACTGTGGATGCCGCTTGGAAAGCCATAAATTTGTTTGAAGAATTTACAGGTAAAAAGGATTTTACAACTTTCAACATGAGCCAAGCAAAAGATTTTAAACGATGGCTCATGAAACAGAAAAATAATAAAGACGAGTCGTTAAGCGTTTCAACGGTAAGCCATATTTTGAGTAATGTACGAGAGTTTTTTAAATGGTTAGCAATGCACCCAAAATGTATCCGCAAAGTCGATGGGCGCGCTGTTACGTATCTTCGTATGTCAAATAATGATGAACGCGCTGGGCGAGCAACACGAGAACGCCCAAGCCCTACGATTGAGCAATACCGCAAAGCTTTGGATATAATGCCCAGCGAAACTGACATTGAAAGACGCAACCACGCTATTTTAGCCTTTGCCGCCTTAACGGTTGCACGGGATGCCGCCATTGTAAGCCTTAAAATGAAAGATATTGATCTGGATGCGCGTGAAGTTTGGCAGAACCCGCGCCACGTCAAAACAAAGAACAGGAAAAGCATTACTACGGTTTTCATGCCCTTTGATCCTGTATGGGAGGAAATCTTCACTAATTGGTTTATATATGCTCGCGATACGCTGGGCTTTAAGGATGATGATCCCATATTCCCCAAAGAATC
>JAGYOK010000048.1 GCA_018399685.1 Alphaproteobacteria bacterium
CGGGGCAAGCCCCTTGGTTTTTTCGTGCCTATAAAAGATGGGGCTGTCCTAGATAATCAGCCCATATAATGTTTAACCCACTGTTTAAGTTGTTTTAATTGTGATTTAGAATCACTGTTATTAAAACGCCATTCACACTCCTTCAAAAACAGCTCAAAATGCTTAGCAGGAATACCATTAAATTTCCGCATGTGCCGCTTGGCCTGGTTCCAAAAATTCTCAATGCCATTGATGTGATTTTTCTGGTCAGCAAAGATTTTTGAATGATTAATCCGGTAGTGTTTAAACTCCGATACATCCAGAACGTCATAGCCCCGCCAGCAATCTGAATACACAATACTATCAGGCATAATGCGGTCTTCAATGATTGGTATCATGGTTTTGCCACTAGCATCAGGAATGATCTGTGTGTAAACCTTTCCACCACGTTTGAGAATTCCGAAGACCGGAACTTTCCCTGCCGCACCGCGTCCGCGCTTACCTTTGCGTGTACCACCAAAATAGCTTTCATCGACTTCAAACTCCCCTGAAAGCACGCCGCGATTTTGGGTTTCAAGTGCTATAATTTCTCGCAAGCGATGGAAATAATAGGCTGCGGTACTCTTGTTTACATTTACCAATTCAGCAGCAGTCCGAGCTGTTGAGCCAGACACAAAATATTCAATTAAACGATCCTGCTTGTATTTGCTTAAACGACTTTTTCGCATGTCCTCACAATAACCTTCTGCAGTTATCTAGGACAGCCCCTAAAAGATTGCTTTAGGGGCTATCTTTGAATAGTTAGTTTCTTAACTTTTATTTAACATAGTTTTATTAAAATTATGCTACTTGTAAGGTATAAACACATGCCAAGGGGGCAATAAACTATGGTAAATTTTGTTGAATTACACACCCAGTTAGAAGGAAGGGCTTTCAGTCCTAATCTGGGTAAACTATTAAGAATCGTCGAATCAGAGGATACTTCAGGATCAGATCTCGTTTACGTGGATAATCATTCCTTCGGTGTACAGGAATCTATTTCGGAAATAGCGGAGAAAATAAAAGATTGTCCGGATTTTCTATTATTGCACGATATTGGGGAAAGAAAGAAAAATCTGGTTAACATGGATCAGGTACAGATTCTTTGGCCGCAACCTGACAATATAACAAGATTGCAATTCAATAGCGAAAGATCTATTTCCGTTGAAGAAACAAGCTATGAAATTCAGGCAATGATTAATTCAAACAATAATGAAAACATATCTCGGGGATTTTCTGCTGATTTCAATGAGCCACATATTTGATGTAGGGGTTTATTATCGTTTTATCTTGTGATATTGAGAGATTTCACTCAAAGCATTCTCGGGAATTCGTCTTGAAATCTACAGTCTTGTTGATTATCAAGAGCATCAAAGTTGGCATAAAGTTTGATTAGTGAAAAAATTGTGGCAACTTTATGGCAAAGATGTTATGATGAATATAGTAAGTAGGTAAAAAGTTTACCAAATTGATTATTGAGGAGGAACATTAAATGTTCAAAAAAACAAAATCTGCATATTATGCAATGGGTGCGTCAATTACCGTTGGAATGCTGGCTTCTTCTGAAGTGCATGCAGCTGGCGGCGGCAACAACAATTTCGGTTCCATCGCCACAAATATCACCACCTCTATTTCAGCATTACCTGGTTTGGTAGCGGCAATCTCGTATCTTGCTGGTCTGCTCCTTGCGGTTCTTGGTGTGATGAAAATTAAAGATCACGTTGAAAACCCATCCCAGACACCTTTGAAGGATGGAGCTATTCGCCTTCTGGCTGGTGGTATGTTGTTCGGCCTTCCAATTTTGCTGGAAGCTATGACAGAAACACTCAACAAAGATAATTCTGGTTCTGGAGCATCTTCGGCGACTTTACGGGCTGTAAACTTTACAACTATCTAGGCATAAAGCTGTATATGGAACTATTACCCATATCACTGGGACTTCCAAGGCAGCGTCTGGGAGTTGGACAAACAAAAAGCGGAGCCGGCAAAGTTGGCTCCGCCGCTTCTGTATCAGGACAAAAGCTGAACAAAGAGCAAAGACAAAAGATTTTTGACCGCGATGATGATACTTGCCAATGTTGCGGCTTCAAATCTAAAAAATATCAAGAAATTCTTTTCATGAACGGAGATCAAAATGATCTTTCAGAAGAGAACCTGAAAACAACCTGCATTTTTTGTCATCAATGCTTTAATCTGGATAAGGTCAGCGTTATGCGCTCCGGTGTTCTATTGTGGTTGCCGGAAATCTCACAGGCTGATTTGCATCACATTGCCCGCGCAATCTACGTAGCGCGTATTTCTCAAGGAGCAATGGCAGATGCTGCCCGAAAATCTCTGGACAGCCTCATGCAGCGTCGTGAGGAAGTAAGAACGCGTATTGGTACTGACGATCCGTATATTCTGGCCATGGTTTTGCGAAACTATCTTTCAAATCGTCACTATCACAACCGCGACAAGAAAATTGAGGGCGTTCGACTGTTTCCGCTTGATCGGCGCATCATCAAGGAAGCTGATCTGGAATTTAATCAGTTCCCCCAAATTTTGGCTTACTGGCGCTCTAAAGACGGGCCTTTTGGTGGCAAGACCCCACAGAAATGGTTTGATATCTACCATCAGGTTCTGCAAACAGCCTAGTCTCTCCAGATATATTCTTTTTAAATGCCGTAATTTAAGAGATTTTGGCACTTTTTTTGCTGGCAAAACTAGCAATGTGCGTTAAACTTTTCCCTTGGCATATGACAGCCAAAAAATCCTTAACGGTTGCCAAATCCGGTTTCTATAGTAGACTGCTTTATTCTGTATTCTGTTGTATAAATTTACTCGAATATACGTTAGACTTTTTTCGAAATTATTTAATTAAGCGAAACGACCGTATCGTAATATGAAACTCATCGACAAACTTGCAGCCCCGTTCCAAAAAGCATTGCGCGTTTCCGTATCCTCTTTTATCAGGCTTGAGACCGCGCAAAATGATACAACCCTTGTAGCTACAGAAGGATCTTTGGTTTCTTATGTGCGCGTTGAAGGAAGCAAACAGATCATTGGCGACGAGGAATACAAACAAATTGTTGAATCCTCAAACATTAAAATTGGCGCTCGTTTCGACCGTTTGGGTCATGCGATGCAAGTATATTTTGTGCGTGATCCCTCACGCATAAGGCAAAAGCTGGAAAGCCAGATTAAACCAAGCCGCCAGAGCGCTGAGGCTATCGGTATGGATCTGCAGGATTTGTTTGACGAAAAAGTTACACACTTATCAAAATTTCTGACACATGAAGAACAGTATTTTGTTTTGTGGACGCGTCCTTCAGCCTTAACCAAAAGCGAAATAAAACGAGCAGGTGAAAATGCCAAAGAAGAAGGAAAAGGCTGGGTTCCCGCAGCGGGATCGCAATATCCATTCGGTGTTTTAGAACCACTGAAAACACGGCACAAAAGCTTTGTTGGTGCTATGATGACCGCGTTTGAAGAGCTGAGCATTGAATGCCAGCTTCTTGAGGTGCACGAGGCTTTGAACGCCATTCGCTGTAACCTGTTCCCGGATAGAGTTAATGAAAAATGGCGCGCTTGTTTGCCCGGTGACCCTATACCGCCACGCGCGCCGCAAAGCGCCGTTGATATGTCCGATATTTTGTGGCCCAGCCTGCCGAACCAGTTGACTGCCGCAGATGCCAAAGTACTGGGTAAATCTGTTGTGCGTATTGGTAATTTGCTATGGGCCGGAGCAGATATGACGCTTGGCCCCATGGATCCGACACCATTCCCTGTGTTTTTAAACCGCCTTGTTGAGGCCGATATTCCGTTTCGCATTTCTTTCCTGATTGAAGGTGGAGGTGCTAGTGCTGTTGCATTTAGAACATTTGGCGCAACCATTTTGGGGCCGACCAATGCAGCAAACAAGGCCATAAAGTATTCACTTGAAAATCTGACCGCCTTGTCGCGCAAAGAGCCTGTTGTAAAGATTCGCATCTCTTTTGCGACATGGTGCAAAATAGATGAAAAAGACTTAATTCTGGATCGTCTATCTGTGCTTTTACAATCATTTGAAAGCTGGGGATACTGCCAGGTCAGCGAACACTCTGGAGATCCTCTGGATTGTGTTATGTCCTCTGCAATGGGTATTCATTGCGCAGGGACAGCACCATCGGGTATTGCGCCTATGATTGATATTATGCGCCTGCTTCCATGGCAGCGCCCATCCAGCCCGTTTGAGCAGGGAGCCATGATATTCAGAACTCCAGATGGGAAAATCTGGCCTTACCAGACCGGTACGAATTTGACCACAACCTGGTTCGATTTGATTTTTGCACAACCCGGTGGTGGTAAATCTGTGTTGCTCAATACATTGAACTTCGGCACAAGCGTTACGCCGGGTCTAAGCAATTTACCATACATTGCGGTTATTGATATTGGCCCCTCATCTTCAGGTTTGGTATCACTGATAAAAGAAGCGTTACCACTAAACAAACAATATCTGGCTAACTATTACCGCCTGCAAATGGCTCACCAATATGCGATTAACCCTTTTGACACACAACTTGGTTGCCGTTATCCGTTGCCGGAAGAGCGTAGCTTTCTGGTCGAATTATTGACCCTGCTTACAACGCCGCCTGGGTATGAGAAACCCTATGACGGCATGCAACAACTTTGTGGTCTTGTGGTTGATGAAATGTACCGCTGGCGAGATGACACAGCTTCTAACGCTGAAGCGCGCCCTTATCTTCCGCGGCTGGAAATGGAAATTGATGCTGCTATTCACAAATTCAACATACACTTGCCATCTGATCCTTTCTGGTGGGATATCGTCGACAAGATGTTTGAGCTTGACCAACCACACCTTGCCAACCTTGCTCAGCGCCATGCTGTACCAACATTGAACGACGCAATTACAGCATCCAGAAAGCCTCAAATCAGAACACTTCTAGAAGAAACATCGGTGGGAGTAAGTGCTGAAAGCGTTGTGGGAGCTTTCGAGCGAATGGTTACTTCGGCAATACGCGAATATCCGATTTTATCATCTGTAACACAGTTTGATATCGCCGATACGCGCGTATGTTCTTTGGATCTTATGGATGTGGCCCCACAAGGTGACGAAGCTGCCGACAGACAGACATCTATCATGTACATGCTTGCACGACACGCGCTCGTGCGCTCATGGTGGATGAGTATTGACACACTGCAAAATGTGCCCGAAAAATTCCGGGAATATCATGCACTGCGCCTGCAAGAGGTTTCCGAAACACCAAAACGTCTCAATTTTGACGAATTCCACCGTACCAGCCGATCAAATTCTGTGCGCGCTCAGGTTATTCGTGACGTGCGTGAGGGAAGAAAACGCGGCGTACAGATTGTCCTGACTTCACAGCTTCTTGATGACTTTGACAAGGATATGGTTGATCTGGCTACTGGTGTATGGATTTTGGGAACAGCCATTTCAGATAAAGCTGTTCAAGATGTGGTTAATCGCTTTGGTCTATCCAATACAGCCCGTCATGTCATGCGTTACAAATTGACCGGGCCAAAAGCAGTTGGCGCACCGGCGCTTGTTGTTATTGGCTCAACTTCGGGACGTTACGAACAACATATATACAACACACTTGGCCCTATTGAGTTATGGGCGTTTTCAACATCCGCAGAAGATGTGTCTATACGTAATCGTCTCTATGCCATATTGGGTGCTGCCAGAGCGCGGCAAATGCTGGCCATGAAATTTCCTGGCGGCAGCGCTCGTAATGAAATACGCCGTCGTGTTCTATCACAAAGCGAAGAGGGTGATTCAAGGCAGGCAATGATAAGTGCTGTGATTGAAAAAATTGTTAATGAGCTTGTCGAGGGAAGTAAGGAAACTCAAGAGCTTGAAGATGCCAAACGTATTAAATTACGTGTTTAGTAATTAAAAACCCTGCTTTTGACTTGTAAAGATAATGGATCAAAAAGAACAAATTGCACAACAAACAGTTATCGAAGACGAGCCGAAGGCCAGTCTGGCCGATAAACTTCAGGAAAAGAAAAGGCTTCAACGCAAGAAGACCATTAAAAGGGTTCTTCAGATAGTTGGCGTTTTGTTTTTTGCCTATATTTTATGGTTCCTTTTCAAACCCTTTGAAGCCTCTGCCGAATACGGCATTTGCTATACCATGCTGGAGATGAATGTCCCTTATCCTCATACACTCTATGTCAGTGAACTGCGCACAAAGCGCGATGGAGCCATGGAGCTTTGGTACACACATATAGATGCCTTTGGGGAATATCGGATGGATCCGCTTATTTGCCGCGTTGAATATTTTGTCGATCCCGAAACGAATATCTATATACCACAAGTAACAGAATTACGCTTTAATAAGGTTACTGTAAGCCCGGAGCGTCTGGCTTTTATGAATAATGCCATGCCTTATTTCGTGGAGTTTCCAAGAATTCAAGCTTATCCAGCTGCTCTTCCTGATAGTTTGGGTGATTTGCAAATTGACACCGAACGATTCAGAAAAGTTCGACTGGACATCAAAAAATAATATATAAAATATATTTTATAACAAATTGAGGCCAGAGTGGTCTGGAGCCAGTATCTATAATGTATAGAATTTCAAAGGAATATCACTTCTCTGCCTCGCACCAATTATTGTTCCTGCCCGAAGAACACCCTTGCGCGCGAATGCACGGACATAATTATGTTGTCGAAGTGGAGCTGCAAAGCGAAGAGCTGGGAATTTCCGGCTTTGTGCGGGACTACCGCGAGCTGGATGCTCTTAAAATTTACATTGATGAAACCTTTGACCACCGCCACATTAACGATGTTTTGGGCGATAATAAAGCTACGGCTGAGCATCTTGCCAAACACTTTTATGACTGGTGCAAAGCTAAATGGCCGGAAGTCACGGCTGTTCGAGTGCGCGAAACTCCGAAAAGCTGCGCGGAGTATCGGGCTTAACAATGCACGAAGATATGCACACAAAGACCTCGCCCCGCGATAGCATCAAAGTCTGTGAGATATTTGGCCCCACTGTTCAAGGTGAGGGGAAGTTGATCGGGCAGCCCACTATATTTGTGCGTACGGGCGGATGTGATTACCGCTGTGCGTGGTGCGACACCCTTCATGCAGTGGATAGTGCTTATCGCGCCCAATGGATTCCCATGAATTCCGCACAGATTTTTGCTCGCATAGAGGTGCTTTCGGGCGGAGTACCGATTATGGTTACTCTTTCAGGTGGAAATCCTGCGATACATCCTTTTGCTCCTTTAATAAAAGCGGGGCACGAGAAAGACTACCGCTTTGCGCTGGAGACCCAAGGGTCTATGCCGCGGGAATGGTTCGGCGATCTGGACGTGCTGACGCTTTCCCCCAAACCACCTAGCAGCGGCATGGAGACTAATTGGCAAAAACTTGATGAGTGTGTGGATATGGCTGCCAAGGGGGCGCGCTCCACTCTGAGCGTCCTGAAAATCATTGTGGGTGATATGAAGGATTATGCTTACGCACGCGCCTGTTCCGACCGCTATCCCGATTTGCCGGTCTATCTCCAGCCCTTGAATGAGCAACCGTTAGAAGCGCGCGGCAAAACCGAGGGCGGGGAGAATATAGAACGCGAACGCCGAGAAATACTGGAGCGCACCTGCTGGCTGGTAGATTTTGTCAAGCGTGACCGCTGGTATAAGGCTACTGTTCTGCCTCAATTACATGTCTTGCTTTGGGGCGATAAAAGAGGCGTTTGACAAGAATAGGTGATCTTTTAAACAACATGTATTTTATCCAAGCCCTTGGTTTTATAGCTTTTGGATTGTTCACAATTTTATCGTGGGGAGCATAGGGCCATTCTTTATGGATGTCTTTATCTTTTCTGCCAATCTTTATACGATTTTGACTATAGCTGGTGTGGTGAAAAAGTTTAAGCTCTTCTCTTAGCGCGGGCTACGGCAATCGTGAGTGCGAGGGCGGCGGCGGTTAGGGCTACTGAGCGGAGCTGTCGGGATTTCTTTTGGCCGTGGCATTCGCTTGCGAAATGCTGGCAGTTATATTTTAGGAGATTATAGGTTTTACCGAGCTTGTCGCGGGCGTTTTGTTCTATGGTTTCGGGTGGAAGAGTGCTGGGGTAACCTTTGCTTACGACTTTCTTACCGTCTGCGAAGGTGTTTATATCTTCCTCGGTAACTTCTCCGGTACGCGCCGATGCCGATATTACAGTACCATCGGCGGTGTAGATACCATCATGCTGCACCCCGAAGTGCCACTTAACACAGATAATTTCACCTTGTTTGAACATCTACTTTTTCAAAGACTTTTGTAATTGCCCTAAATTTTCACATATTTTCCTTTTTTATGATACCTGATTTATAAAATATCAGCATTACGTCTTTTTAGAATTTTTTTTGAGGTGTGTTGAGCGGTAATATGTTAAAATGATTGTATGAAAATAAAGGCTAAAGAAAATAAAGGCTAAAGGGGTCGTTTGGTGTATGAATTTCTTGATAATTTCAATAATGCTGCCTCTGGCGAAGTGCGTGGAAGAGATCTAAACCCGGAAGGGTACCAGCGCATTTTGGCAGAAGAAAGAGGTGATTATTTGCACGTCGTTGACGCCTCTCGTCATGAGCAAGGGCTGAAACCGTTAAACCCACAGGAACGTGACGCTTTTCATACGTCTGACGATCCCGACGAGATAGCAAGAATGCGCGGAGAGCTATACAATTCTTTGGGGGAAGATGCACAAGAGTGGCTGGATAATCAAAGAACAGTAGCCGCAAACATGGATTTGGCAAATCAAATGTATCAACTTCGTGATGAATTTGAAGATCCCTTCTCTTCTATCGATGGATTAGTAAACAGTACTAGACAGATTTGCGACAAAAACGGTATAGACCCGGTTGAAGTTGCCCAGCGATACGACATTGAGCTAGACCCCGATTTGCAAGAAAAGCTAACAGGCACTGAGGACAAAGCAGAGAACACAATGTCTCAAAATATGGCTCCTCCCCCGGAATACACAGCTTCCGTTGATACGCCTTCTATGGGCGCCCCATAGAAATTTACCATTAAATAAGATTTATTGGTGATGCTTATATTTCATAAGCGCCCTACTATTCTGCTGTTCCTTGCACAAACATTTCAGGGAAGATTTTACGAGCAAGATCAGCATCACGGAAAGACACGTTGTCAATAGTGATGGACTCGATGTCATTCACGATATGCGCCAAATGCGCGTTGTTCATATCATTTACGATTTTACAGAATGTGGGGTTGCCCATGATTTCTCCGCCTTGCCCTTGCAGATATGCCGCGCCGGATGGCAGGGTTGAGAGCATCTCGATATTCATTTTGCCGGGTGTTTTGTGGCCGAAGGGATTTACAATCTCGCTGCTCTCCAATACTTCGTCGAGATAATCCAGCGTATCATGGTCACAAGCATCAATACGGCTTTCTTCACAGAACCATTGCCTGAACGCTGCCAGAAGGGCTTGGCGCAAATCCAGCGCAGCCGCCGGACGGCGCTCAAGATAATTGGCAAATGCCATAGCCATATCGCATGTCTCGGAACCGGACAAATGGCGCCAGCATTCTTCATAACCAGCCTCGCGCAATTCCCACGCGATCAAAACACTCAAAGTATCAAGATCGGCAAAGCGGATGCGCTCCATCATTATAACATCTTTGGGGCCGTAATCCTCATCAAAGCCGCCAAAGCGCTTTTCCTGCCACGCGTCGCGCAAAGCCTTGCTCAATGTGATAAGCAGGCGGTTCAGAAAATATTCGCTGCGAGCCAGCGCATTGCCCGATAAGCCGCCATTATCAATGACAAGCAGGCGCGCTTCTACATTCATGCAGTAATCGCCGCCATTGCGGTCTTCTAAAGTAATGCTCCATCCCTTATCCGCCGCTTCCTTGAGCATAGCGCGAGCGCTGGGGCTGTATTTCAGGATGTTACACGCCCAGACAAGCACATGCTCGTCCGCAAATTCCTGCTCGTCCGAAACATTATCAAAGCAATCTGCGTTGATGCTGTAAGAGCAAACATCCCGAAGCGCGAAAGTGCGATCGGAATAAAACTCTGCCCCTGTGTCTTCACCCGTTTCATCGCCTTCGTTATCGTTGTGGTAATCATCAAAGGTCAAAAACGTCAAGGACTGCTCCCGCTCCTCAGCGAGGCAGTCAATAATACGTTTTTGCGGATAACCCTGCCCGTACTCCATAGTTCCGCTTTCACCTGAATATTCTGTGTTTTTACTACGACTGGAATTCGCCGCCGCGTGAGAAGCTTGTGATGTCAATGACATTCCCACCGACATATCCATTATTCTTGCTGCCGACGGCATGCTTTTTCCCCTGCCCCTGCTTTTGAGCGTGTTCAAAGAGTTGAATAACTTCTGCGCCTGTTGTGATGTCATTTTCGTGATCCTGACTTTCCTGATTGAATAACCCACGGCGAACGCCTTTTGTGGATAAGTCAGAATCACGTTGCAATTCCCGTTCCGCTTCTTTAAAGGAGCGTTCAAACTTGAGGAACCAAAGGAAATTCGCGCTTGAGCGGTCTCGAACTTCCATAAAGATCGGGTCATCAATGATAATATGTGCATACTTGCCCAGGTAATTTTTGCCGAATGGCATTTCGCCTAAAGCAGCAATCAATTCTATCGTGATGTGGTGGGATGATTGCTCGTCTGCGATGGTGTAGCCACTGTGATCTGCCAGCATGGACTGGATAACGGCCTTGTCTTTAGAGCGGCAGCGCTCGGACATAAACCATGCTTCGAATACAGCCGTTGCCGCATCGCCATTGTTGAGAGTGCGAAAATCTATAAAAGCTTCACGCGCAAACGCTCTGGCCAGATCGCCCATGGGAGAGTTTTCAACCCGCTCCCACACATCTCTTTTTCCCGCTAATTGCATTTCCCAAGCCACGCGGATCATTGCCGCACATAAATCAGCATTTTGTGCACGGTTAATCAAAATTGCGTGCTCTGGCTGGAAATTCAAAGGATTAAGCAGCGCGCCTTGACGGTGCTGCCAGTGACAGCGAAGCTCTCTTGCTGCCAATAAAGTCTGGTCTATCAACTCCATATGAGGATAGAGGAAAATTGTCCCGCTGCGACGATCATAATGGGCAGTTTCAATCTGCTCGCTCATCTTTATTTTTACGCCGTGTTGTTCTGCGACATTCAGGTAAGAGGCGGCCAAGCGGCTCTCTCCCAATAGTTCCTTAATGGCTGCAACACGTTTTTCCTGGTCATGTGTGTCATGATAATCGGCAATACTCACCAGATTATTAATGTCATCCATGTTATCTGCAAAATCACAGTAAACATCGAGAGTGCTCTCATCGACATATGTGCCGCGGGTTTCTTCTTCACCCATGATTTCACGTTTTAATGTTTCGATTTCTTTGGCAAGCTGGCCAAGTTCCTCGATATCAAAAAGGCCATCATCAGGCTCATCTGCGATTTCTTCATCCAGATAATAAAGAGGCTGGTCGCCAATGTGCGTACAAATGACCGGTTGTGTGTCATTTAATGTATAGGCAACACCACATACACGATTTTGCATGTTATGTGCGTTACAGAATTTTTCAAATGTGTCGCTCATTGCCCTAACCACTTTGATCTGTGATTTCCTTAGACCACGTCCGCAACCATTGCAGCGCGGTATGGGTTTATTATGCGGGGGTAATTATTAACGAATTACTACTAAAAAGCAGTTTTTTGAAAAAAAATTTGACTTTTTTGGAATTATGCTAAATTGAAGGTGAAAAACGTTAGAAAACCACCATTAATGTAATTAAAATATTTTGCTTAATGATGGGCAATACATACCAAAAAGACACATTCTTGCATTTATTTCTCGTGTTATGGTAACAATGTGTCTGAAATAAACATGGTAAATAATTAAGATGAGACCTCTGCATAACCCTCCCAAATTACCTTAAATTTTGTTAA
>JAGYOK010000049.1 GCA_018399685.1 Alphaproteobacteria bacterium
CTTCTTTTTTTGAAACCAAGCTTAAGAAATTCCTTGACATTATGGGAATAATATCCCATATATGTTCTTGACCGGTTGGTATGAGTAAGTTATCGACCGCTTGACAAAAGGCCTTTTATAAGCTTTCGGCCTTATATGTCTTGCTGTACTCATACTTTTTTTTAAGGATTTTTAAGAAAAAATCCTGTGATGAAAGCTTATAAAAAAAAGTACGTAAACAAACTATGGGCGCCCATTTTTTTAACAAAGAAGAAAAGAAAAAATGAAGGAAAACAAGGAAAGAACAAGGAAAAGAGAGCAAAGGAAAAAATAATTGGCCAAAAATTTAGCCTATAAAAATAAAAAAAATGTTAAAACAATATATACAAAACAGGGAAAAACTGGAGAAACCCTAGAGTCAGGATCTGTAAATTATGTTGCAAACATCAGAGTTTTTCTTCATCATAAGCCCGGATAACGGACATAACAAAGAATATAAAGTACACTATGAGTCACATTCTCACGCTGGTTGCATCAGACCAATCTCCAAAACTCTCCAACAGACATTTTGATAAAATAACAAATATTTGCAGCCATCACGCCGTACAAACTATCGGCGATCAAATCAAATGGCTGGAAGAGAGCAAAGCCGGTCAAATCAGCATAAATAACGACGCGCCAATGGCTCTTATAAAAGAACTGCGTGAAGCTCTCGCCCATGATAAAATAGACTTTTTTAGCATAAGCAAAAAATTTAAGCCCTCCCTTATTGTCGCAGACATGGAAAGCACAATTATCCCTAATGAGATTCTTGATGATCTCGCGGAAATATATGGTATTGGGGAAAAAATTAAAGAGATTACAGAGCGCGGAATGCAAGGAGAAATAGACTTCACAGAGTCATTACGCAGCCGTGTTGCGCTGCTTGCGGGGACAACGGAAGAAGACCTTCAGCTTAAAAGAGATTCTTTAAAACCCAACCCCGGCGCACCGGAATTTATCCGAACTCTTGGTAAAGATGGCATCACCAGTGCTCTGATAACGGGTGGTTTCACCTTCTTCTCGGAAAAAATTGCCAATGACTGCGGGTTTGACCACCATCACGCCAATATTCTGGATATCATCGACGGCAAACTCAGCGGACAGATAATTGATCCGATACTCGATAAAGATGCAAAAGCTCACTATATGAATCAGTATCTTAAAAAACTGGGTTTAACCGCTGACAACGCCATAGCGATCGGAGATGGCGCAAACGATCTTCCAATGCTTGAAAAAGCAGGGCTTGGTATTGGCTACCACCCCAAACCTGCTGTAAAACAAGCTGTTAAGAACTGCATCCTCCATGGTGATTTAACCGTCACATTATATGCGCTCGGCTATACAAAAGACCGGTTCGTCAAACCGTTAAAAAAAAGATCTTTTTAAGAACAAGTTAAGGATTTAGAGTTACCTTAAAGCATAGCCATAAAAAATATGGCTCCGCCTCGTGTATCTTTTCTCTTGTGTAAACATTCTTCATATTTTGCAGTAAGCGCGAGCGACGCAGCGTATTTTAATATATGTAAAGAATGAAATAACGCACTGCAAAAATAAAAGGGAACCACTAAAAATGACCGAGCTATGGGATTATCTTATACCTGATGAAGATTTCAACGAGCTTATCCGACTTTACTGTAACGACTTTACTGCGCTGGATAAACAAGGCCGCTACGACCCTATCACAGGTCGCGATAAAGAAATCAATGATGCAATACTGATTATGCTACAGCGTGGACGTAAGAACGTGTGCTTTCTTGCCGGAGCTGGAATTGGTAAATCTGCCACCGTTGTTGGTCTGGCACAAAAAATCAACGCAGGCGATGTCCCTGAAATGCTTAAAAACGCCAGAGTGCTTGAGATTGACCTCTCACGCATGGCTTCAGGAACCGTCTCAAAAGCCGATTTTCAGGATCGTTTCCTACCTTTCATAAAGGGTTTGGCAGAGCGTTATCACAACCCTAAAGAACCCCGTTATATTTTGTTCATGGACGAAATCCATCAGATTATGCCGGGATGTCCGGGAAGCTCTTTTGCAGGATTATCCGACACGATCAAAACTTACCTGACACAAGGGGACATAATAGTAATCGGGGCAACAACGCTCGATGAATACAGGATGTATGTTACCAGCGACGCCGCACTAGATCGTCGTTTCCAGAAAATAACATTGCAACAGCCCAATGTGCCCGAAACATATCAAATCATGAAGAACCTTATTAAAGGTTATGAAAAGCACCACAGCGTGACCATTTCACTGGAAAACATTATGTTGATTGTGCGCCTTACCGAAGAACATATGCGCCGCAGAAACCAGCCCGACAAATCAATTATTACAGCAGATGCCGCCATGGCATTCCACGTTTTTACTCATGGAATTAATCAGGAGGTTTCTCAGGAATCCATTTACCACATGATCGCGCGGGAAACCGGCCTGAATGCAAAAGCGATGCATGATGAACGTCTCATTCAAAATATTGCAGAAGAAGTTGCTATCCTTGAAGGAAGAATCACAGCCCCCCAAGATGAAAAAAGCAGCAACCAGCATTATGATCCCTCGATCAATCTGAAAAATGTAGAAATGGATCGGGATTTTCAGGCTGAGCTTGCCGCCGAAAGAGCCGTGGCAGAAAAACGGATTAGAGAATCCAGTGACAGCGAAGCCAGCAAATCAGAGCAGCTCAAAGAGATGAACGCAGAAATGGACATCCGGCTTTCGGAAGGACGGGATAAATAATTTCAGTACTATCTGAGACTGTCCGCCTTGTTCATTTCACACATTCAAATATCTTAAACCCCTGCCCTTCATAATGCCTGTGCACCTGATAGAACCGTTTTGTGATCTCCGGCTCATATGGCAGATGCTTGTTCGCCACCATCCAGAGCCTCCCCCCACGCCGCAGCGACTCATAAGCACGCTCAATAAAGGATGCGCCCACACTAACATCTGTATTTTTTCCTTCGTGAAATGGCGGGTTCATAACCACAAAATCAAGGTTTTTTAAATCACTTTGAGGGCTAACCAGATCGCGCCACAAATATTCTACCGGACACCCGTCAACTTCTTTATCCCTCAAGTTTTGTTGACAGGCAACCAACGCACGCTTATCCGCATCAATACAATACAGCTTTTTAATTTTGCGACATTTCTCAAGAATAGAAAAAGACAAAAACCCATAGCCACAGCCAAAATCCGCGCCGCGCCCTTTCAGGTCTAACGGTAAATTTTCAAGCAATATCCGTGAGCCATTATCAATTTTATCCCAGCCAAAAATTCCGGGCTGGGATACAAAACGCCCATCCAGTACAAGCTGCATTTCTCCGGCTTTAAGCGCATCGGCCAGCGCCTCGTTATCAACGCCAGCCTTGTTCATGGTTACACGCACCGCCCGCGCTTTATTCTGGGAAAACAGCATCGGCTCATCAAAGCCGAAATCCTGCATCATTTTTTTAAGCCGCGTACCCCCAGCTTTGTTATCTGCTGCACAAATCAGCGTACCCCCATCACGAAGCATCATGATTGCTTTGGCTACAAAATAACGCGCCTCAACCATATTTTTGGGAACCATAACCAAGGCGAGATCCTTTGTGTGTTCCTGCACACCATCAAATGAATCGTACACCTCAAAACCATGTTTTTCTAAATTTCTAGCCAAAGGACAAAAATATTGCTGCACATAAATTTTCGTTTTATCAAAATCTTCCAGCGCCTTGTGATAAAAGGAATTAACGAAAATCGTACTACAATTTTCGCTGTGTATCGTATCGCTCTTTGCTGCAAAAAAAAGTGTCTCCAGAGCACCATTCATCCGCATTTCCTCCAGAAAAACTTAAAGGCCAGTACTATATAACTTAAATATCTTTTAGGGTCAGGAGCTATTCAAACATGCCCTTCAGATTATCGAACCCTTTTTTGAACTTTTCGACTTCGCCCTGATAGCTGTCTTTAAGGTTCTTTTTAAATACCTGACCGGTGCTCACGCCGATTGCATTAAGCTTTTCCAAAGACATGCCTTTCAAAAACCCTGCACTATTGGCTGTTCTGTTAAACTGATCGAGAACAATGCTCATTATTTGTGCAATCGCCTCTTCAGACGTTACGCCATTTTCCTTTTCACCAATATCATTTACAACGATATCTTTTACTTTCACGGTAGAAAGATTGTCATTTGCCAAAAGCGTCACACTTGGCTTGATCTGCCCTCCTGTAAGAGCAAACTCCCGCACGATCACCTTAATCTCTGATTTTGGAGCAGCCGCATCCCCGGAAGATTGCTCTTCTTGCCGAACCGTTTTCTGTGCGCTTTGTTTAAGCTCTCCCAGATTAGCGCCTCTTTCACTAACTTCTAAATTCACTGCCGTACCATCAACCTGAATTAATGAAAAAACCAGAAGATCTTTGGAAAATCTCTCTCCGGCTACAGTGATATTCTTGATAGTTATGGCATGTTTATTCTTATATCCCCGCGGATTAGCCACAGCGACATCACTAACAACGACCCTTTTCTCGTCGAGCCTGATATCCATATCACCGATAGTAACCGGAACGCCCATCGCTTCGCTTGCCGCTCTCTCGGCAAAGTTTTTGGCCAGCGAATTCATATTCAAATATACATATGCCCCTATTCCTGCGACCAAAAGAATAATGGCGCTAAACAAAAACAGCGCCGTTTTTACAGTTTTCTTAACAGCTGACATAATATATTAGCTCCTCATCTCTATATTTTTATAATGCATATATATTGTGTAGCGGATTTTGCTCACTATGACAAAACGAAAAAAACAAAGAAAAGGAAGACCCTCTCTCTTCTTGGGTTATGTGTGTGTGGAGAAGATAAAGAAATGAGAGAGAAAGTCTTCCAATAAGTTTTTAGTCGTTTTTGTGTGTTAGCTGTATGTATCTTATCTATACTCAGTAATTCCAAAGGGAGCGCCAGAACGTTACACGCCCATTACAAAATAAATTAAAAATGTGCATTTTTTTATAACGTCCCGGCAAAGCCCTTGTTTTTCGGCATATCTGCCATATAGCAAAATTTATTATAAGTAGTTATTTGCTTTTCTTTTTTGCTATAAGACCCGGCTTGCTGCCGTTAATCGGAATCATCCGGGGTTTCTTTTCTTCCGGCACTTCACGTACCAGAGAAACCATAAGCAAGCCATTTTCCATCACCGCATCAACTACGCGGATATGGTCGGCCAGACGGAATGTCCGCTCAAAGCTTCGTCGAGCGATTCCGCGGTGCAAGTAGGTTCGCTCATTATCCTCCTCCTTCTGTTCACGAGAAGCCGAGATACTCAAACGATCATCTTGTGCGATGATGTTGATGTCCTCTTCAGCAAAACCAGCTACCGCTACGGTAATGCGGTAACCTTCTTCGCCTATTTTCTCAATGTTATAAGGGGGGTAAGCCTCAAACCGATCTTCTTTATCACTAAGAAGAGTTTCGAACAGGTCGTTAAACCGATCGAATCCAACGCTTTGACGCATCAAGGGTGTAAAAGTTGCTAAATTATTCATTGTTTCCTCCTTAATTTAAGCAAGGTTACGTTTTAATCGAGGCCCTTTAATTAGGCACCTCTATGATTCAATTATTACAAAAACGCTCATAAAATGTCAAGCATCGAAAACAACAATGTTTCTCTTACGTTCTTTGTATGTTCAAAAAGTTTTTTACAAGAAAATTCGATTATATAATTGATATACATAGATAAACTAAAGCCATTTTAAACTTCTTAAAAATCCTAACAAGGCAACAGAAAACCCCGCACAAATTACGCATACGATCCAAAAGGCCACATCACTATCCGCCCCCGGCATCCCGCCAACATTGATACCAAGCAACCCTGTAACAAACCCCAGCGGCAGAAAAATCGCAGCGACGATTGAAAGTGTGTATGTATTTTTATTCATTCTCTCGGTCATAACATTGACAAGCTCGTCTTTAACTATCTGCGCACGCTCACGCATCATATCCAGCTCTTCGACATAGCGCGTAACCCGGTCGTGATTTTCCTGCAGCGCGCGTTTTTGGCTTTCATCCAGCCATGAAACTCCGACACTTCGCAAAGAGGAAATAACCTCGCGTTGAGGCACGATATAGCGGCGCAAGCCCATTGCCCGACGGCGAATATCAACGATATTATGCCTTAAATCAGGATCGGGATCACCAGAAGCAGCCTCTTCGAAACCGTCGCAAACCTCTTCCATTTGCAAGATTACAGGCTCCATACGCATATTCAACTGGCTGATGAGATACACCAGAAAATCTCCCGCCCCTCTTGGCCCGGTGCCATTTTCCAGAGAAATACAGATATCTTCGACCGCGCGCAAACGCCGCCTTTGCATAGACACAATCCGGTTTTCATCAATCCACAGACGAATAGAGATCATGTCTTCCGGCTCCATTCCCTCATTGAGATTGACGCCGCGCAATATAACCAAAAGCCCCTCTTTATAAGGAACAATCCGGGGGCGCGTTTCATCCGCCAGTAACGCATCAACAATAATGTTGTCCAGATAAGGTGTATTTCTTTCCAGCCACTCTCGTGTCTCTAAAGCACTCGCATCCAAATGCACCCACGCCAGATCTTCAGCCTCAAGCCTTTTGTTTAAATCATCCCCGCACAGCCTGTCTCCACCGCCTGCTTTATCAAAACCATAGCTGTGTAGGACATAAGGAGAGCATTCATCTTCTTTTTGTAATAAATCACTCATGAGCACCTTCCCGGCGCAAGCCTGCTAAATTTTGCTTACTCTTTAATTTTCGGCCTTTTTTTCTACTTTTTCTGCAGCCTTTTTCTCGACCTTTTTTTCTTTTTTAGGAGCAATATCCAAAGGCAAAAATCCCCCCTCCCGCGTCAAACCATCAGCGCTGCGAATATGGATATCCCTTTGTGGGAAAGGAATTTCAATTCCTTCTTCCTTGAGCCTGTTCCATATATCCAAACGAAGCTTGGTGGCAATCGTATAGCGGTCTGTAACATTGCGGATAAACACCCGCAAATCAAAGATAAGAGCGCTGTCACCGAAATCCTTAAACACCACAGAAGGCAAAGGACTGCTCAAAACAAGGTCGCTTTCTTTTGCCACATCAATCAACAAATCATAAACACGCTGTGGATCAGCATCATAGGAAACCCCCACGCCAATAGTTAAACGCCCTGTGCGGTCTTTATGCGTCCAGTTTGTAACCGAGGCACTGATTAATTCCGAGTTCGGAATAATAATAGCCGTCCGATCCAGCGTTTCAATCTCCGTTGCCCGCACGCTGATGCGCTTTACGACCCCCTCGCCAGAGGCTAGAATAACCCAGTCGCCAACCTTGATTGGCCGCTCGAACAGCAGGATCAAGCCGGAAACAAAGTTACTGACAATACTTTGCAGACCAAAACCAATACCAACCGACAAGGCACCAGCGATCAAAGCCAGATTACTAAGGTCAAATCCGACAGAGCCAATCGCCGCCATAAAAGCTATGGTCAGGCCGATATAGCCAAAAATCTGAACGAATGAAAGCCTCACAGACTCTTCCATTCGCGTCTTGGGCAACACCTTGTTCGCCAGCACTTTTTGCGTAAAGCGCGTTATAAATAGCATTACAACAAACAGCAAAATAGCGCTCGCCAGACTAATCAGGGAAATAGTGATGCCACCAACCTTGAACCCTGATACAGCCTGAAAAATCAACAAACGAATGCCTTCCCACTCCACCCCTATAATGGCAGCAATAAGCGGCAAAGAAACAAACACCAGAACGGCATCCGTCAAAAACCCCAGCCAGAATAATGCCAGATTATCCTCTTTTTCCGGGTTTTGATAAAAGAAGTGCTCCAGCCACACCAGCAAAGGACGCAACATAGCCCTTATCATCAGAACTGCTACAAAGAAACTGGTGAGCAAAACAGTCTGCTCAAAAATAAAGCGGGTCAGAGCAACATACCCCATCGCATTGGCAACAAAAATAAACATGCCCACAGCCGCGCTAACATAGAAAAAACGGCGCTTGAACAAAAACACTCTGCGGTCTTCCTGCTTACGCACCAGCGCTATTGAAAACACCAGCATAAGCGCAGAAAACAAGGTTGTAGACAAAAAGCTCTGAACAATAACAAGCTCAACCGGAACACCTAAATGCCTACCTGAGAACAAAAAGATAAAATCAATGGCAAACAAAATAACCGTAGTAATCCCCAATACGCCAACCAGCTTGCGTATAACTCCACCTGCCATAAGCAGCCATGTATTCGTAAGCGCATATATCACAAACAGGGAAAACCCAAGCATTTCATAAAACAGGTCTTTGCTTATATTAGCCAGTAACCCATATTTACCTGCAACAAAGGTCAGAGCCAGCAAACCAACAATCGCAACGCTCATGGAGACAATTACATACCCGCCGACACGACGCAGCTTATCGCTAATTTTAGGCTCGTTCATCGCGCTAATATCGCGGCACAATAAACGCGTATTAACCATCACAGCCAAAATAAAGGACAGCAAAAAAGCAACGCCGATAATGCGCAAAACATCTATAACCACTTGCTTGTCACGGCTGCTCTTTCCAGCGAATAGAGCTGCCCAGCCATCCCGCATGCTTTCCAGCGCCTGAAGCCTGTCTCCTTGCACACCGGCCCAAAGATTCGCATTAAACGGAGAAACACTGTTTTCCAGTATTTTTTCGACAAACTGTGCACGGCGCAATGCCGCCAAATGTTCCAAAAACCTTGTTGATTTAGAGCTAAGCGCCTCTGCTTGCCTGATAACACCCTTTATCATCAGACTTTCTCTGGTAAGCTTCTCCCTAAGCTCCCGAATATTCTCCGGCTCCTCCACCCCGGATTCTTCAACCGGAGGAGATCCAATATCCGCGAGATCAGCCGCTACCGATTCATTGAGGGGAGCTATAAAATTCTGGATTTCTATTGCGCGCGCGCGCAGCAGCTTAACATTCTGCCGTGTTTCGAACAAAGTTTCATCTTCGAACCTGCTATCCAGCAGCATAGGCTCAAGCGCATCCAGCTCCGCCTGTTTTGCTTCCAACTCTTTTTGAAGATTTATCAGATTAAGATTCTCTTGCGCGACCGCCGTACCTGCAAGTCCCGACACAAAAACAAGCATCGCAAGGAAGCTTATCAATAAAAACATATACCGCGCGGATAATCGAAACATCAGGTAATTCCTTAAAGGAAGGTATGGTCAAGTATTACAATATAGAGTCATAGACCTATTTAAATATTGTTGCGTGTTTTTCATGCATGAGCAAGGGAAAGGATTGACTCTAAAACACAATCCACAAATTCAATTTTAAAAACAAGGGGCCAGAGCCTTTAAGATCAGGCCTGCAAAAACAGCTCGCACAACAATAATTGACTTTAATCAAAAGGTAAACCGTGACAAAATGCCGATACTAAAACCAAAGGGGAATAGATAATAAACCATGGATGATGTCACCGCCGCCGCCCTTTCAAAAATACCCATCTTCAATGGCCTTGAACCCGATGTTCTGGACAAAATAGCCTCACACGCGCACCAAAACACCTATAAAAAAGGGAAAATCCTTTTTATCCATGGCGACATTGCGGAACACTATTACATAGTAAAAAGCGGACATGTAAAACTATTCAGAGAAACTTTAGATGGCACACAAACCGTCATAGACGTTCTTTCTGAAAATGATATTTTCGGGCACAGCCTTTTATTTGAAGATAACAGATATCCCTCCAGCGCTGAGATTGCCCAGACCGGCGTTATTATATCATTACCACTTTCTGACTTACGTGAAGAAATGTATAAAAACAATGATATAGCGGTTAATTTATTACGAGCAATCACCCTCCAGTTAAATCATAAAGACAGAGAATTAGAACATCGCTTCACTCAAAGCGCCACACAGCGAATCGGTTGTTTTCTCTTGCGTCAGGCTCTAAAAGATAAAACCGGGCGCCCTGTTATCACCCTCCCTTACGATAAAATGCTTTTGGCAGCACGCTTGGGTATGCAACCGGAAACCTTTTCCAGAGCTTTGTCCCGCCTCAAGAAAAAGACCGGCATGAAAATCGAGGGAGCTTGTATACACTTGGATACGCTTGACAGACTCTCCACTTATACATGCTCGTCATGCTCGGTAAAATTCCCGTGTAAAGATTTAATAAACAAATCTTGACAAACAAAAAATATATTTTGAATAAGTAAGAATAATTATATGTTATGTTATTTACACTTAAATTGGTGCCATCTTCGCGCGCCAATAGAGGTAATTGCTGATTTATACTATTTTCTTTAAGTATTCACCAATTTCTTGTGTCCAAAACTGCGTATCAACAACCACCGTATTACATAAAAAAACCAATTCTGGCAATTAACTGTAAATCTATAAAATCTAGGAAATGAAGAACCATGACCCTGAAGGATATTAAAATAGCCAGCAAGTTATACTTGCTGATAGCCTGCTCCTTTGCAGCGCTCTTGATAGTCTCGGCCATATTGTTGGGCTCTTACAAAGAATCAATGTTTGAGGATCGTAAAGTAAAAATTACAAACCTCACAGAAGTAGCCCATAGCCTGATCCAAAACGCCATTGATGAACAAAAAGAAGGTTACCTCACTTTAGAGGAGGCTCAGCATAAAGCCAAAATTACTGTTAAAAACATGAGCTACGAAGGCTCTAACTACTTCTGGATTAATGACTACCACCCTAAAATGATTATGCATCCAAGAAGTCCAGAGCTTAACGGACAAGATCTCAGCAATAACAAAGACCCTAACGGAAAAGCCTTGTTCGTAGAAATGGCTCAAGTTGCAAAAGAAAAAGGTGAAGGCTTCGTTGATTACGTATGGGATAAGCCCGGCTCTTCAACTCCAATGCCCAAAATATCCTATATAAAAGCCATTCCTGAATGGGGATGGATTCTTGGAACCGGAATTTACGTTGACGACGTTGAAGAAGCCTTCATGGCACAAATAAAATCTATCAGTGTAGTTATTATAGCTGGTCTTTTGTTTGTTGGTGTCTTGGGCTGGCTTATTATCAAGGGCTTGTCCACACCTCTCTTACGCATTGCCGGAGGATTAAAAGAACTTTCCGAAGATAAAGTGATCGAAGTTACA
>JAGYOK010000005.1 GCA_018399685.1 Alphaproteobacteria bacterium
TTTAAATAGCAAAAACAGGTTTGCCGCAAACTAAAAAAAAGCGGCATAAAGATTTTAATATATTAGGAAAAATATCCACGGATTTATTTCTTAATGGTCGGAGCGAGAGGATTCGAACCTCCGACCCTCTGTTCCCAAAACAGATGCGCTACCAGGCTGCGCTACGCTCCGAGCCGAAAAGATAAGCGGTTTTATCAGGTGATAAGAAAAACAGCAAGAGAAATAGTCAAAAAAATATAATCAATCAAATATTATTCTATCACCTGGTGATATCCCCTGACGCTCTGCTTCGCCGCCTGCTATTTCAAGAACGTGTTTGATCTCTCCATCAGAGCTTATGCGCTCCAAAGAATGCGGCTTTGCCTCGTGGTGAATGCTATGAATAACACCATCTTCACGTATAAAAATAATATCCAGCGGAATCCATGTGTTCTTCATCCAGAACGCACGCTCTGCAACATCATCAAATAAGAACAGCATCCCTGTTCCTGGCTGTAGAGCGCTCCTGTACATTAAGCCCATCTGCTTTTCATTTTCCGTACGGGCAAGCTCAACCCGAAAAACCAGATTTGTGCCCTCAGAGGTTATGATAGTGATATCAGAAGTTTGCAGGCTTTGAGGACGATTTTGCTCTGGCTCGTTTTCAGGAGTAGTAATACGCGGCGGAATTTTTATAACGTCAATCTTCTCGTTATCAGCATTGGGCTGCTGCGCCAGCGTCTCCCGCGCAGTACCAAGGCCAAAGCAAAAAATCATTGCTCCGGTAAAAAGCATCAGAAGCACACTGGCAAAAATCTTACTTTTCCTTAGCATATTCATCTTAGCCATCTCCCAAACATCAATCTTTTGCTGAGTTTTCTAGTTCATCAATTAATGATTCATAGGTTATAAGCCCCATAAATTTGCCGTTTTTATCAACGACACAAAGCGGCTCGCACTGTGTTGTCAAACGGCCAACCGCCTCCCATAAAGGAGCATCAGGAGATATTATAACAGATTTCCGCTCAACGACTTCTGCCACTTTATGCTGTAAAATCCCTATAAGCCGCCTTCCTACACCGGGCGCAGCGGATAATTTCATATCAATCTGCACGCCGCTGCTGGTTGTTATCGGAACAGGGATCAGGTTTTTGAGCAAAACACTCATAGAGAAAACCCCTAGAAATTTGCCCTCTTCTCCAATAACAGGCGCCACAGCAACTTTATTCTTTTTTAAAAGTTTCAGTGCTTTTTTAACGGTTTTATCGGGTGATAATACAATCCCCTTTTTTTCGATTGCTGAATAACAAGCCATTAGGCCTCACTAAATTATATGAAATATTTCGTAACAAAAACTACTAACGCTAGAGCTACGACAGGATAAACAATACCATAAAGGTAAGCTTTTATAAACCTATGAGTGCTTTATGCCAGCATTATACATTTGAGCATAAAGCCCGCCGCGATCAAGCAAAGACAGGTGATTACCTTCTTCAACAATCTGGCCGCGATCTAAAACAATAATTTGATCAGCCTCTTGTATGGTGCTTAATCTATGAGCAATTACAAAGGTTGTCCGGCCTTTTTGAAGTATCTTCAGAGCCTCTTGCACAAGCTGCTCTGACTCGTTATCCAAAGCGGATGTAGCCTCATCCAAAAGCAATACAGGTGCATCACATAAAATAGCTCTGGCAATAGAAATTCGCTGTTTTTGCCCGCCAGAAAGCTTCGCCCCGTTTTCGCCTACTACTGTATCGTACCCGTCTTCAAGATCCAGAATAAATTCATGGGCTGCCGCAGCTCTGGCAGCATCATAAACAGCTTGAGTGCTGGCATCGGGATTCCCGTAACGAATATTCTCAATAACTGAATCGTTAAAGATCGTAATATCCTGAGATACCAGAGCGATATGCTCTCGCAAGGAGGATTGGGAAAGATCTCGAATATCCTGTCCGTTTATGCTGATTGCCCCGCCGGACACATCATAAAAGCGGGGGATCAGATTGATAAGAGTGCTTTTCCCGCCGCCCGATGGCCCAACCAGCGCGGTGACTTTGTCAGGCTGGGCAACAAAGCTAACCCCTGAAAGGGCAAGAGTATCAGGATTATAGGCAAAGGAAACATTGTCGAAAACAATTTCTGCCCTGCGTGTATCAAGCGTAATTGCGTTTGGCCTGTCATGTATTTCTCTTTGAGAATCAAGCATTGAAAAGACACGCTCGGAAGCTCCAAGCCCCATCTGTAATGTGCTGTTAAGCTTGGCCAGTTTCTTCATCGGCTCATAAGCCAGAGTAAATGCAGCAATAAATGATGCAAGCTGCCCCGGCGTTGTATTACCCGCGCTTACCTGATATCCGCCGTAAATAATAATGGCTGCAAAAATAAGCCCCACAATAACTTCATTAACAGGGGTCGAAATCGAAGATATTTGCACGGATTTAATATTCAAATCCCTTACGCTATGAACAACGTACGCGCCCTTCTTTTCTTCATATTTTTCCATCCGGTAGGCTTTAACCAGACGAATACCCCTAAAAGTCTGTGATAACAACCCAGACAAACCGCCAAGCTCGGATTGGATATTCTTCGAAAGCATGCGGAGCTTTTTCCCCAAATAGATCACAAAGACTGCAAGCAACGGAAAAACAATGAAAGCCGCCAAAGTAAGCTTCCAGTCGCGGACAAACATCAACCCGATAAGAAAGACAAGCGTAAGCAGGTTTTTTCCGAAACCGGTTAATGTGTTTGTTACGGCGGCTCTAAGAACAGAGACGTCATTTATAACGCGGGATATCAACTCCCCGCTTGTGTGCTTATAATAAAACGCCAGATCCAGAGTTAAAAAATGTGAGAAAAGCTGGTTTTGAATATCCGCAACAATCGAATGTCCAACACGGCTCATCATTACCGTATGCAAATATGTCGAAATTCCACGTACAGCGAACGCTCCGGCAAACCCAAGAGCAACCGGTATAATATACTCTTTTTTCCCATTATACAGGACATCGTCCAGAACCGGCTGCATCAAAGCCGCTGTCATAGCCGTCATAGCCGCAGCAACAGCCATAAAAAACAAAGCGCCCAAAGCTTTGAATTTATAAGGGAAAAGATAATCCCTCATCAGGCGCTTTACCAAATCCAGCGTCATGGCCGCTGGTTTTTCATTAATTTTTTTGTTTCTGCCTAGTAGAGCCATATTTATTTTTTGATCTTGTTAACAAGGTACGCACAACCGCGCCCCCGGTTGTTATACTGGAAAAACGCAAAAGATAAAACACAAAGCTTTTAAAAGGATATTTCGGATTTTTTCTTTGGTCCGCGCTTTTTATGCTTACGATCCGGCAGAGCTTTTCCCCACTCAAAGTTCTCAACCAAATAGTTCGGGCGCACGTTATTATACTGGCGTACAAGAATATTTAAAGACCGATCCACCTCGGCGGGATTTTCACAAGCCTTGAAAACAGATGAGTGAATACCGCGCTTAATCAGGCACGTATCAATATTAACCAGCACCCCTCCAAGAATATCATGAGCCATAGCATCGCCAATGACTACGGTTTGACCCGGATAAACATCCCGCTCTTGTAGCATTTTGACACAATGTTGAAAGATCATGCTGTGCGGCTTTCCGATATATTCAACGATTCCGCCAAAATCCTTATAGCGCATAGCCAGCGTACCCGGCCCAAAGATATTAATTGCTCCTAAAATCCCCAGACTATCAGGGTTTGCACAAATAGCTTTAAGGTTATAGCGCGCGCACTGCTTTAATAAAGGCTCGTAATCCTCGATTGTTTTATTGGGAGCATCCGTCCCCGCAATAAGCAAAAAGCTTGCGACTTTAGGATCATCTACAACTTCGACACTTAAATCTTTAACAATAGACAAATCATCTTTTTTGTTAATCAGAATGCACTTTTTACCGATATTCTTGAAATATCCCTCACTTTGATTATTCAAGCCCTGCCATGTAATCTCGCCAGAGGTAATAATATCATTGTAAAGATCATCAGCCAGCCCCAAACTCCTCAGACGTTCGCTGTTCTGATCCGCTCTTTTCCCGGAGTTAGAAAGAATTATGACCTGTTTTTGACGATCTTTAAGCTCTGTCAGGCATTCAATGACCCCATCAAATAATTTTTCTCCATTATGCAGAACGCCCCACTCATCAATAATAAAGCCTGAGTAGCTATCTGATATATCGGATATTCCTGCACAAAATTTGGTTTTATTTATGGAGTTGGTCGTAAGCACCGTTTAACCCTCTTTAATTTTTTAATGTCACGCTAGCACGTCTGCGCCCTTTTACAGGCAAATGAGATTATGATGTCATATGGCATTCTAATCAATAGAGTTTTACAGTTTCACAAAATCAATCTTAATTACTTTTCACAAATAGAATAGGAAACCGGATGCCCCGGAAATGGTGTAGAAGCCCATTTACGCAAAGTATCGCCATTCATTTTACTGACTTTTTCAATGCGCTCGGCATAGGTTTTACAAAATATATCAGGACGCATTTTCGCAGCATCATTAGAAATCTTGTTGGCAAAGTTTGTGCGTATACTGTGCAATGATTTATCCGGTTCTTTATCCCCGCTGCGGCGATAAAAATCCATCATTATTCTTTCATAATCTACAAAAAGCTTTTCGTGTTTTGCAGTAAATTTTTTGTGCTCGGTATAAAGGTTTTTGCCACTCGCACTAGACATATGTGCACAATTCAAACCTATAACCATAAGCTCGCTATGTATGCGTATGCCCTGCTCGGCTTCTGCTTCGACTTTTGTATAACATTTATCACCGGCATATGATGGGAAAGAAACAAAAGAAACAACAACACAAGAAAGCATTAAAACTAAAGCAGAACCAAGGACTCTCATATAATTCATGACCCTATAAATTAAAGAACAACAATTAAGAATAACCGCTCGTCTAGCTGGCAAGGCGTACTGGTGTAAGGAGTTCCTGCCCGGAAAAATGAGCTCGAAGATTATCAAGGACAAGTTGCCCCATTTTAGAAAGTGTTTCAAGCGTGGCGGCACCGGAATGTGGAGATAAAACTACATTATCCATCTTAAACAGCTCTTCAGGCACATGGGGTTCATTCGCAAAAACATCCAGCCCCGCTCCGGCAATCGTTTGATTTCTCAAGGCAATAAGCAGATCTTCCTCATTCACAACAGAGCCACGAGCTATGTTAATCAGATACCCTTTCGCCCCTAAAGCTTCCAAAATTTTATATGTGATTAAGTTGTTTGTGCTTTCCCCTCCGGCACAGGCCAGCACAAGAAAATCCGAATCACGTGCCATATCTTCAAGGTTCTCATAATATTTGTAATCCACATCGGGATTTTTATTACGGGCATTATAAATCACGCGCATATTGAAAGCCTCAACGCGTTTTGCGATAGCCGAGCCAATACGCCCCAGCCCTACAATCCCGACCACCTTCCCCTCCAATGAGGTTGAAAGCGGCATCGCTCCGGAATGCCAGCGCCCGACACGCACAAACATATCTGCCTCAACAGCCCGGCGCGCAACACCAAGCATAAGGAAAAGCGCCATATCGGCTGTATCGCTAGTAACCACATCAGGCGTATTTGTTACAACAATGCCGCGTTTTTTCGCTACTTCCAGATCTATATTATCGTACCCCACACCGAGCTGAGTAATAATCTCCAAATTCGGCAAAGCTGCCATCAAACGCTCATGCACATTGCCATAACTATAGGCCGAGAGGATAGCTTGTATCTCAAGCCCTCGCTCGCGCAAAACAGCCTCGGGATCGCGTGCCTCCCACAGCCTGATGACATCATAATGCTCTTCCAGGTCATCCATTTCGCGCGGTAATAAAGACTGTAACGCCAGGATTGTTTGTTTCATTCGCGCTCCTTTTTCTCCAAAAAGCTTGATTTTTGCTCATATATTTAGTCTATAGCTGTTTTGAAGAGCACCAAGATTTAATAAAACGAGTTTAGTCAAAATGGCAAAGACACACAAGCACAAGAAACTCTATATAAAGACATGGGGCTGTCAAATGAATGTATATGACAGCAACCGCATGGTGGATATTCTCTCCGGGCTTGGCTATGAAAATGTAGATACGCCCGATGATGCGGATATGATAAT
The DNA here is from genome assembly GCA_018399685.1 of Alphaproteobacteria bacterium. Taxonomy (GTDB): domain Bacteria; phylum Pseudomonadota; class Alphaproteobacteria; order Micavibrionales; family Micavibrionaceae; genus UBA1672. The sequence continues at coordinate 6,112 of JAGYOK010000005.1, forward strand.
CCTGAACACATGCCATATTCGTGAAAAAGCCACGGAAAAAGTCTTCTCGGAGCTTGGCCGTCTACGCCCGCACAAACAGGCAAAAGAAGCAAAAGGCGGTAAAATGCTGGTTGCTGTAGCCGGTTGCGTTGCACAGGCCGAAGGCGATATCATAATGGATCGAGCACCGTATGTTGACATGGTCTTCGGGCCGCAAGTGTACCATGAGCTGCCAGAAATGGTTCTTAAAGCCTCCGGCGATGAACGCGTCGTAAACACAGAATTCCCGACTATTTCAAAATTTGACAGCCTTCCGAAAGAACACACCATCGAAGGCGCGAGCGCTTATCTCTCTGTACAAGAGGGCTGCGACAAATTCTGTGCCTTTTGCGTTGTTCCATACACACGCGGCGAGGAATACTCACGCAGCGCTGTTGAAATTATAGAAGAAGCGAGGCGTCTCGTCGATCAGGGAGCGCTGGAGATCATCCTGCTTGGCCAGAATGTAAACGCCTATCACGGTGAAGGGCCGGATGGAAAAACATGGAATCTTGCCGATATCATTCATAAAATCTCTGAAATCGAAGGATTAGAGCGCATCCGTTATTCTACTTCCCACCCACGCGATATGGACGATGATCTGATCGCGGTGCATGGAGAAATAGAGATGCTCCAGCCTTTCTTGCACCTGCCGGTGCAAAGCGGCTCGGACAAAATACTCAAAGCCATGAACCGCAAACATACATCCGATTTTTACCGTGAGATCATTGCCAAGCTCAGGAAAACCCGCCCGGATATTGCCTTTTCATCTGACTATATTATCGGTTTCCCCGGAGAAACCGAAGAAGATTTTGAGGCCAGCTTGCAACTTGCCCGCGACGTTAATTACGCATCATGCTATTCTTTTAAATACAGCGCCCGCCCCGGAACTCCTGCCGCTAACCTGAAAGAAGCCATGGTTCCAGATCACATCGCATCCGAGCGTCTGGCTCGCTTTCAAGCCCTTATCAACGAACAGCAAACGGCTTTCAATAAAAGCTGTGAAGGAAAAACCCTGCCCGTTCTCTTTGATCGACACGGCAAAAAAGCAGGCCAGCTTAGTGGCCGTTCCCCTTATTTTCAGTCCGTGTACGTACAGGGAAACGAACGTTTGCTCGGCAACATCCTGCCTGTTAAAATAACACAAGCGTTCGACAATTCCCTGACCGGAGAAATCGAAATTAATGACTGACATCACCATCGACATCACAATCAAAGACGAACGCTGGAACATCGCAATCGGCGACATTGAAACTATCATCAACAAAGCCATCAACTTTTGTCATTGCGAGAAGGCGCGGGCGACGAAGCAATCCACCGAAATCAGCATCGTTCTCGCCAACGACCCCTTCATCCAGGATCTCAACAAAACATACCGTGACAAAGACACCCCGACAAACGTCCTGTCCTTCCCGGCAAGTGAACCGGACGAACAAACGCCATTTAGCACACTTGGCGACATCATCCTGTCTTACGACACCATCGCCTGCGAAGCGCAAGAGCAAAGCAAAAGCTTCCCCGACCATTTCGCACACATGCTGGTACACGGATGTTTGCATCTTTTACACTTTGACCATGATAATGACAAAGCTGCCGAAGAAATGGAAAAACTTGAAATTACTCTTCTCGCGCATCTCGGTATTAAAAACCCTTATGAATCAGAATAAATTTGTGGCACTATGGCACTCTTTATATAGCTTTTATTGTTAATCAGGATAATGACCCAAGACCAAGATATATCTTTAAAACCCGAGCGGAAATCTTCCGACACAAACATCGAGGTTTATGAGTATGAAAATAAACTTAACGATGGCAAAACAGGCGGGAAAGAGCTTGTCTCTACGGCTGATAATATGCGGGATCTGGATCAAAGAATGCTCAAAAACAAGGAATATTCCTCTCATAAATGCAGTACCTGCAAAGGATTTATAGAGAAATTAAAATCATATTTCAGACCCGGAAATGACACCTCTTTAAGGGAAACGATTGAGGAATACATTGAAAGTGAAGAAAAGGCTGAAAAAGACGATCTTTTATCCATCCATGAAAAAGCCCTGCTCTCCAACGTTCTTGAGCTGCACAGCATGACCGCTATGGATGTAATGATCCCCCGTGCCGACATTATTGGTATCCCTGACAATATTACACAAGAGGAAATGTTTTCCTTGCTTGCCGAGAAACAATACAGCCGCTTTCCTGTCTATAATGATTCACTGGATAATATTGTTGGAGCCATCCACATCAAAGACATACTGACCGGCATAGTGCGGGGTGAGCCATTTGATATGAGCCGCCTCATACGCGATATCCCCATTGTTTCACCTTCCATGCATGTGCTTGATTTGCTTACACAAATGCGCATTACCCGCAAGCATCTCGCTCTTGTAGTTGATGAGTTCGGCGGGATCGACGGGCTTATAACAATAGGTGATCTGATCGAGGCTATCGTTGGCGAAATAGACGACGAGCACAATCTCGAAATCCAGCCGGAAATAAGATTGCAGCCCGACGGATCTATACTGGCAGATGCCCGTTACGATGTTGACGAGTTTGAGGAAATCTACGGCGAATTTTTAAGCGAGGAAGAGCGCGAGGAAAACGATACTCTTGGCGGGCTGGCCTTCTTTCTGGCTGGCCGGGTTCCCGCAAGAGGAGAAGTTCTAAAGCACAGCTCTGGCATGGTATTCGAAATTGAAGATGCCGACCCGCGCAGGGTGAAAAGCCTTATAATTCGTAATGTTCCTCACCCCAATCACTACAAAACCAGTTATTAAGACCAGCATTTACAGGCTCTGACTCTAAGCAGGTTATTATTATATGTTAAAGATATACGTTGCACAAAAAACATATAAACCCGCCTTAATTAATTTTTTGGCTTTGTTCGTGATTGGCGGATTAAGCTCCCTTTCCATGGCTCCGGCAAATTTTTGGCCTGCTCTGTTTTTAGGGCTTGGCACCCTTTATATATCAGTTTCCCGCGCCCCCACCCCCTTAAAAGCCGGAGCGCTCACCTTTGCCTTTGCCCTTGGATATTACGGCTTTGGCTTGTCATGGGTTGGAAACGCTCTTCTGGTTGAAGATAATCCGTATTGGTGGGTGTGGCCTCTTGCAATAAGCGGGCTACCGTTAATGCTTTCCTTTTTCCCTGCCATTGCGATGACTGCCTTTAAAAGGTTTTCTCTGCATTTTATAAAACATAAAGATACATATGAAAATACGGTCATAGACTATGTTATGTTTTGTATCCTTCTCTCATTGGCAGACTACGCCAGAGGCCACCTCTTCACAGGCTTCCCCTGGAATTTGTACGGCTACACATGGATCAGCGTTCTTCCGGTTGCACAACTGGCCGCCATAGCAGATATTTATTTGCTCAATACTATGACCATCTTCTGGGCAACGGCTCCGGCATTTATACTAATCTCGAAAGCCGGAAAAACCCGCAAATCCGCCTATGCGCTTTTCATTATTGCATCTTTCATGCTAGCCTACGGATACGGGCATAACAGGATCAAGAGCTATCTTGCCTCAATTAATAATCAATCAAGCACCACACAGATTGTAGTTGTCCAGCCAAATATCCAACAAAGTGAAAAATGGAAACCTGAAAAAAGAGCTCAGCATTTTATCGATCTGGTCGATATGTCCAGCTATCGGAACATAAAAGATCTGGGCGCGCAAAGAACAATCATTGTCTGGCCTGAAACTGCCATCAGTCAGGATATACTTGACACAGACTGGACGATGGAAAAAATTCGCGCCACACTCTCTGGTTATCCGCGGGATGTACTATTGATTGCAGGCGCCTTGAGATACACTAAAAATACTACACAACAACAAGTAAAAGAAGAATATTATAACAGCATTATTACATTTAATAAGAATAGTGATATCATAGATACTTACGACAAACAGCATTTAGTACCTTTTGGCGAGTATATACCTTTGGATAGTTACATTAATATTTCACCAGTGGTAGGGTTCGCCGGCTTTAGACGAGGTAACGACACGAATATACGTTCTTTTGCTACGCAACCAATGGGTGCTCACACAAAAGAAATGGGAGTTGTGAGCTATATTAGCCTTATTTGTTATGAGGTTATTTTTCCTGAGTATGTTCGTTCTGTAACCGTAAAAAAGCCAGAATTCATTGTTAATGTGACAAACGATGCCTGGTACGGTGACAGTTTTGGCCCATATCAACATATGGTTCAGGCTCGTTTTAGAGCAATCGAAAGTGGACTGCCGCTTATTAGAAGCGCAAACACCGGGATTAGTGCTGTTATAGGCCCTGTAGGAAATGTTTTATCGAGTATAGATTTGATGGAAAAAGATATACTTAATGAAAAAATGCCACAGACCATTGATTAATGGCTACAAAGTAATTATAAAAGGAAAGTGATTTTTTGGATAAGTTTTACTGAAGATCTTTAAGTATTTTGTTCACCGCAGCATAGTTTTACTTGTCCTCGGATAGAAAACTTCTGGTTGAAAAGAATTCTAGACTAATAGTAAAAATGTATTTAAATTAATAGTATATAGGAAATGAGTGTAGAGTAATACAATGTCAGTAACTAAAAGAAAAACAAAAGGAACCGCGGATTTAATTGACAAACATGTCGGTTTAAGAATTCGCAACCGCCGTACTCTGATGGGCTTAAGTCAGGAAAAACTGGCGGATTCTGTAGGGGTAACATTCCAGCAGGTTCAAAAGTATGAGCGTGGAACAAACCGTGTAAGTGCAAGCAGGCTATATAGATTTAGCAAAATATTAGGCGTTTCCATAGACTTCTTTTACGAAGGACTGGAAAGCGGCGACCCTGCGACAGAGCCTTTATACGGCATGGCAGACAACGATCAGGAAACATTCGAAAGCATCTCCGAAAAAGCAAAAGCAATCCCTGAAGATCTGCTAACTCACAAAGAAACTCTTGAATTGGTCAGGACATATTACTCTGTGCAAGAAGTCAAAAAGCGTAAGGAAATTTTGCGTTTTGTTAAATTTATGGCAGAAACACAGAATAACTAGAGCTTTCGCCAAAATTTAGTAGATATTTTTTAAACAAAAAGGCTTGTAATGAGCCTTTTTTTTTGCATTAGTGAGCGGGTTCGCATTTTCAGGGTGATGCAGATATCAAAATCCCTTGAACATGCGAAAGGCCAATCAAATAACAGGATATATTAAAAATGAAACAACAAGGCTTAACTGACTATATTTTCACAAGTGAGTCCGTCTCTGAAGGGCACCCGGACAAAGTTTGTGACCGCATCTCCGATACCATAGTAGATTTATATTTCAAGGCTGACCCTTATTCCCGCGTTGCTTGTGAAACTCTTGTAACGACAGACACCGTTGTAATAGCAGGGGAAACCCGCGGCCCCGCAAGCATCACGAAAGATGTTGTGGAGCAAGCGGCGCGTGATGCCATTAAAGATATTGGATACGATCAGGAAGGCTTCAGCTACAAAAACGTAAACATTGATGTGAAGCTGCACAGCCAGTCATCAGACATCGCACAAGGCGTTGATGAAGGCGCGGGTGTTGATAAGGAAGAAGGCGCTGGCGATCAGGGTATTATGTTTGGTTATGCCTGCCGCGAAACCAAGCAGCTTATGCCAGCCCCCATTCACTATTCCCACGAAATTCTGCGTCTAATGGCACAAGACCGCAAAAACGGCAAACTCATTGGAATTGAGCCTGATTCCAAATCTCAGGTAACTTTGGAATACAAAAACGACAAGCCGGTGCGCGCAACCTCTGTTGTTGTATCTACACAACATGCTGCCCACCTTTCACAAGAAGACGTCAAGGAACTGGTTCGTCCATATGTTGAAAAAGTATTGCCGGAAGGCTGGATGCCTGTTGAAGAGGAATTCTATGTAAACCCTACAGGCCGCTTTGTTATTGGCGGGCCGGTTGGTGATACAGGCGTTACAGGCCGCAAGATCATTGTTGATACATATGGCGGAGCAGCGCCCCACGGCGGTGGAGCATTCTCTGGTAAAGACCCGACAAAGGTCGACCGCTCGGCTGCTTATATAGCGCGCTATCTGGCCAAAAACGTTGTAGCTGCAGGCTACGCAGATGGCTGCACAATCCAGCTCGCATATGCAATCGGTGTGTCCAAACCTATCTCTGTTTACCTGAACATGCACGGCACAGGCAAAGCCCCCGAAAGCACCATCGTTGAAGCTCTGCAAAAGCTGGTGAACCTCTCCCCTAGAGGCATTCGTGAGCACCTGCAACTTAACAAGCCCATATATGAGGTCACCTCTGCTTATGGTCACTTTGGCCGCGCTCCCGGAGCAAACGGCGAGTTTTCATGGGAAAAGACAGACCTCGTAGATGAACTGCAACGCCTTATAGGGTAATGAGAGTTAAAACAAACAACGCTAATAAAGATTCAAAAGGTTCCGCGCACCACAAAGCCCGGAGCCTTTTTGGCAGACGTAAAGGCCGCCCTTTAAAAAAAGAACGCCGCGAAGCGCTTGATAACCTGCTGCCAAAGCTGCAAATCCCTAAAGATAAGCTAAGCGAAAAGCACGAGTGCAACCCGCAGGATTTTTTCACAAATCCCCTTTCCTCCTATTGGCTGGAAATCGGCTTTGGTCAGGGTGAACACATAGCAACGCTCTCCGAACGCAACCCCAAAACCGGTTATCTGGGCGCAGAGCCTTTCATAAACGGCATGGCCGCTTTTCTTAAAAGCGTGGAAGACAAGCCAAAAGATAACATACGCGTGCTTATGGATGATGGAATGATTATCGCCCGCTCGCTGGCTCCTGCCAGCCTTGAAGGAATTTACATCCTCAACCCCGATCCATGGCATAAAAAGCGCCACCACAAGCGCCGAATCATCAATCGGGAAAATCTGGATATCTTTGCAAAAATCCTAAAGCCCGGCGGACAGCTTGTAATGACAAGTGATGTCGAAGATCTCTCCGCCTGGATGTGCACCCAGGCCTCTAACCACCCGGATTTCGAGTGGCAGGCGCAAAACAAGAATGACTGGTCTGTCCCGCCTGAAAACTGGATTCCTACGCGCTATGAACAAAAGGGCGCTAAAGGCTCAAAAAAAATGGTGTATCTGTTTTTTAAGCGCAAATAATATTAAAAACATTAAACGCTTGCAAAACCCGATTAATCATCGTATAAGGACGCATAAATTCCGGTCTTATAAAGACGGTGGGCTCATAAAGAGACCCGCCTTTTTTGTTAGTTTTAAACAGGAAAAACAGGAAAAATGAATTACACGCCGTTAGAACAAAAAATAGCCAATCTCGCAGCCCCGGTCATAGAAGACCTCGGCTTTGCCCTGCACCATGTCAAAGTGACCAGTGCAAGTGGCCCTATTATTGTTCAGGTTATGGCCGAGGACAAGGAAACAAAAAACCTTGGCGTAGACGATGCCGCAAAAATAAGCCGCGCCCTTTCCGCTGTTCTTGACGTGGAAGACCCGATTAACGGCGCATACCGCCTTGAAGTAAGCTCACCGGGAATTGACCGCATGCTTGTACACAAAAGCGATTATGAATCATTTAAAGGATTCGAAGCAAAAATTGAAAGCCTCGTTCCCTCACCGGAAAACGGCCAGAAAAAATTCCGTGGTTACATTGGCGGAATTAAAGATGAAAAAATACTGCTGGCAACAGATCAGGGAGATGTCGAAATCCCCTACAATTCTGTAGCCAAAGCAAAACTATTATTAACTGATGAACTCATAAAAGCGACTGCAAAGCATTAGGAGAAAAAAATGGAATTGTTACAAGTTGCCGACACTGTTGCACGTGAAAAAAATATTGATCGTGATATCGTTATTCAGGCCATGGAAGAGGCTATCCAAAAAGCTGGTCGCTCTAAATACGGTTATGAACAGGATATCCGCGCACAAATCGACCGTAAAAACGGCGAGATCAATTTAAAGCGCTACCGCGAAGTGATGGCAGATGACGCCGAAATCGAAAACGAAGTTTCCCAGCTTAAACTGGATCAGGCTCGGAGAATCAAGCCCGATGCAGAAGTGGGAGAATTTCTGGTTGATGAGCTTCCTCCTCTTGATTTTGGCCGCATCGCTGCACAAACAGCAAAACAGGTCATTATGCAAAAAGTACGTGAGGCTGAGCGCGCACGCCAATACGAAGATTTCAAAGACAAGGTCGGCGAAATTGTCAGCGGTGTTGTAAAGCGCGTTGAATACGGTAATGCTACGGTAGACATTCAAGGCCGTGCCGAAGGTATTTTGCGCCGTGATGAAACTATTCCACGCGAGCCAATAAATGTGAATGACCGCATTCGTGCGATTATTTATGAAGTCCGTGAAGAAACACGCGGGCCGCAGATTTTCCTTTCACGCTCTCACCCTGAATTCATGGCAAAACTCTTCATGCAGGAAGTGCCCGAAATCTATGACGGTATTATTGAGATCAAGGCCGTTGCCCGTGATCCGGGAAGCCGTGCCAAAATCGCCGTTCTTTCTCATGAAAGCTCAATCGATCCTGTTGGCGCTTGCGTAGGTATGCGCGGCTCTCGCGTTCAGGCCGTTGTTAACGAGCTTGGCGGCGAGAAAATCGACATTATTCCATGGACAGAAGATCTGGGAAGCCTTGTTGTAAGCGCTCTCCAGCCTGCCGCAGTAGCTAAAGTGGTTTTGGATGAAGACAAAAACCGCATGGACGTTGTTGTTCCTGAAGAACATTTAAGCCTTGCCATTGGCCGCCGCGGTCAAAACGTACGTCTGGCTTCCATGCTGACTGGCTGGGACATTGACGTGGTCACAGAAGAACAGGAATCCACGCGCCGTGCAGAAGAATTCCAAACCCGCTCTTCATTGTTCATAGAAGCACTGGACGTCGATGATGTTATTGCTCACCTTCTTGTTGTTGAAGGCTTTACCCGCGTTGAAGAAATTGTTGAAACTCCGGTTGACGAACTGAACATGATTGAAGGTTTCGAAGAAGAAATTTCTATCGAGCTTCAAAACCGTGCTTCTGTTTGGCTAGAGCAAAAACAAAATGAACTTAATGAGAAACAAGAAGAACTTGGCATTGCCGATGACCTGATGCAAGCCGAAGGCCTGCGCGCAGATCAAATCATGAAGCTTGGTGAGAACGATATTAAAACGCTGGATGATCTGGCTGATCTTGCTGGTGATGAACTCATCGAAATTCTTGGCGGCGGTTCGCTGACAAATAGTGAGGCCAACGAAATTATTATGATGGCACGTAAACACTGGTTTGCCGAAGAAGATGCCGCAGCAGAAAAAGCAGCTATTGAAGCAGCAAAAACATCGGAAGAATCTCCCGAAGCTGTCGCCGCACAAACCGAAGAGCTATAGGCTCTTTATATATAAACACTTTGCACTTGCTTAAACGTAAGTGTATACCTAACCCTTGAAAAATTAATTAGGCTATATTGAATGAGTGATAAAGACAAAGAACAAGGCGAGGAAGAGCAAAAAAAGGCAGCCGGCAAAACATTAAGTTTATCCGGCAAGACCTTGAGCCTTAAAGGCGGCTCTCCCAGATTACCTAGAAATGCAGGACCCGGACAGGTCGCTGTAGAGGTGCGCCGTAAACGTTTGTCACCGGCTGATAAGAAAAAAGAAGCAGAAGCTCAAAAAGAAGCCGGAGCCGAAGAACACCTCACATCCAGTGAAAGAAAAGCGAGAGAGCGTGCTCTTAAAGCTGCGCTTGCAGGCGATACAGGCAAAAAAGCTTTGCCAAAGCGCCGCGTGATGACTCTGGAAGACAAAAAAGCAGAGGAAGAGCAAAAAGAAGAAGAATTACGCATTGCTCGTCTAAAGGGTGAAGAAAAGAAAAAAGAACTAGAATCTGACGATTCTGATAAAAAACAAGACGAAACCTCGCAAGACGCTCCGGAAATGATGACGCCTGAAATGTCACCAGAGCAACAAATAGAAAAAGCCAGACGCGCCAAAGCATTCGCTCCAAGCACTCCTGCTGCATCTGATGACGATGATGATGATAAGCTGAGCTACCGCGACCGAATAAAAAAAGCGGCTGCAAAACCGCAAAAGAAACCCGATGATGATCGTCGCGGCGGGCGCATCACAATTACGCAGGCTTTGAACAAGGATTATGAGCGTGATCGCGGCCCAAGTCTGGCTGCGCAAAGACGTGCCCGTGAAAAAGCCCGCATGGCAGCTCAACCTTTTAATGAGCCAACACAAAAATCAGTTCGTGAAGTTATTCTCCCTGAAACAATCACTGTTCAAGAGCTTTCAAACCGTATGGCCGAACCTGGTAAAGATGTTATTAAAGCTCTTATGAAAATGGGGGTTATGGCCACTGGAACCCAGATGATCGACGCTGACACAGCCGAATTGATTATTGACGAGTTCGGGCATAAAGTTCGCCGCGTAACAGATGCCGACGTTGAAATTGGCCTTGATGATTACGAAGACAATGAAGGCGATCTTATTTCTCGCCCACCTGTTGTGACCGTTATGGGGCACGTTGACCACGGTAAAACATCACTCCTTGACGCCATGAGACAAACAGATGTTGTCGCCGGTGAGGCCGGAGGAATTACACAGCACATAGGCGCATATCAGGTAACAATGTCCAGCGGTGAGAAGATCACTTTCCTTGATACACCCGGCCATGCTGCATTTACAGAAATGCGTGCCCGCGGTGCAGACATCACGGATATTGTAGTAATCATCGTAGCTGCTAACGACTCTATTATGCCGCAAACAATAGAAGCAATTAACCACGCTAAAGCAGCGGGAGTGCCCATCATTGTTGCAATTAACAAGATCGACCTGCCCGATGCCAACGCTAATAAGGTCAAGCAAGACCTCCTCCAGCACGAAGTTGTTATTGAAGAAATGGGCGGAGACGTTCAATGTGTTGAAATCTCTGCCAAAGCCAGAATAAATCTGGATAAGCTGGAAGAAGCCATTATTCTTCAGGCCGAAATGCTGGAGCTTAAAGCCAACCCCGAACGCGCTGCTCAGGGCTTCGTCGTGGAATCCAAGATGGAAAAAGGCCGTGGCTCTGTTTCAACTGTCCTTATCCATAAAGGAACCCTGCGCATTGGCCACGTTTTTGTTGCAGGCGCCAGCTATGGTAAAGTCCGCGCGCTGATAAATGATAAAGGCCAGCATGTTATGGAGGCCTTACCGGGACAGCCCGTCGAGGTTTTGGGTGCCAACAGCACTCCTTCTGCCGGAGACATCTTCAACGTAACAAAAGATGAGTATCAGGCACGCGAAATTGCCGAATACCGCGTTAGAAGAATCAAGGAAGCGCAAGCCGCCGCCGCTGTCAAAAACCGTACAACAATGGAACAGCTTCTTCTTTTACGTGAAGAGGGAGAAAAAACCAAATTACCGGTTGTTATCCGCGCAGACGTACACGGCTCTGTCGAAGCAATATCCAGTTCATTACATAAAATGATTGAAGAAGAAAACGATATCGAAGTGCAAATTCTGCACACCGGTGTAGGAGGCATTACCGAATCCGATGTTATCCTTGCACATGCTTCGGGCGCTCTTATCATCGGCTTTAACGTTCGCGCAAATGCACAGGCTCGTGATCTGGCACACCGCGACAATGTAGAGCTTCGTTATTATAACGTAATCTACAATGTTATCGATGATGTAAAAGCCATACTTTCCGGTATGCTGGCACCGACCATTCGTGAAGAATATGTTGGTCAGGCCGCCATCAAACAGGTATTCAACATCACCAAAGTTGGTAAGGTTGCCGGTTGTGAAGTCACCGAGGGCGCGGTTAAACGCGGCTCCAAAGTCCGCCTGCTACGTGATAATGTTGTTATCCATGAAGGCATGCTAAAAACACTCAAGCGCTTTAAAGAAGAAGTCAAAGAAGTCAAGGAAGGCCAGGAATGTGGTATGGCCTTTGAAAGCTATGACGATATGAAAGAAGGCGACGTTATCGAGTGCTTTGAAGTGATTGAGGAAGAACGCATTATTTAATAATAGAGCTTTCCATGCGACACAGTAATAAATCAAAAAACGCAGAACCATCTCAACGCCAGCGCCGTGTTGGCGAGCAGATACGTCATATTATCTCGGAAGTCCTGCACCGCGGCCATTTCGATAGCGAGCTTCTTTTTAACAAAGCAAATACAGTTTCTGTTTCAGAAGTCGTCCCTTCGCCAGACTTGAAACACGCCCGCGCTTACGTCATTTCCTTTAACGGAGAAAATCTGGACACGCTAATTGATGAGCTTAACGAACACGCTCATGTATTTCAAAAGGAAATAGCCAAAGGAACGAACCTTAAATTCACGCCAAGAGTTAAATTCTTTACCGACAATTCTTTTGACGAAGCCCAGCATATCGAAAATCTTTTGCGCGGCGTACATATTCCTGATGATGCTGAGGAATAATGGGCAAAAAAAACAAAAAAGGCGACCCGATTTCAGGCTGGGTTAATCTGGACAAGCCCTATGGCATGACCTCGACCCAAGCGGTGGGGAAAGTTCGCCGATTTCTAAATGCTCAAAAAGTCGGCCACGCCGGAACCCTTGATCCTCTTGCAACCGGAGTTCTGCCTATAGCTCTTGGCGAGGCTACAAAGACCATCCCTTTTGTTCAGGATGATGAGAAAACCTACCACTTCACCATAAGATGGGGAGAGCAGCGCACCACCGATGATGCGGAAGGCGAAGTAATAAGCTCCTCCGATAATCGCCCTTCAAAGGAAGAGATAACAGAGCTACTCCCGCGCTTTACCGGTGAAATCCAGCAGGTTCCGCCGCACTTCTCGGCTATCAAAATCGATGGCAAGCGCGCTTACGATCTCTCCCGCAGCGGCAAGGATATAGAGCTTAAACCCCGCACCGTAACCATCGAAAAGCTGGAGCTTATAAAAACCCGCGAGCACGAAGCAGACTTTGAAATGATATGCCAAAAAGGCACATATGTCCGATCGCTCGCCCGCGACATGGGGCAAGCCCTTGAATGCTTTGGCTATGTAAGCGCTTTGCGCCGCACCACAGTTGGCTGCTTTAAAGCCGAAAATGCGATTTCACTGGACATTTTGGAAAAGATGGACTACGTTGCCGCCCGAAGCGTTGCTTTGCTGCCTGTGCAGACCGTGCTGGACGATATCCCGGCTCTGGCCATATCACTGGAAGAAACAGCAAAAATTCGCAGCGGACAGTCATTAGAGCTTATCTCTCGCCCTGATTTTGAGCGTTTAACCGCCAAAGGTCTGGGCACAAGGGAAACTCAACTGGCTTTGGCTTTGTTTGAAGGACAGCCCGTCGCTCTTATAGAGCAGACAAAAGCCACAGTAAAACCTGTCCGCATATTTAATCTTTAATCATAAAAGGAAACACGATGTCGATTACAGCAGAAAAGAAAACAGAAGTAATTAAAGAATATGCAACTAAAGAAGGCGACACAGGCTCACCGGAAGTACAAGTTGCAATTCTGACCAACAGAATTTCACAGCTATCTGAACACATGCAGGTACACAAAAAGGATTTTCACTCCCGCCGTGGCCTTTTGGCGATGGTTGCCAAACGTCGTAAGCTTTTGGATTACCTGAAATCAAAAGACGAAGAGCGCTACCAGAAGACTATCAAAGCACTTGGTATCCGCCGTTAAACGTCTCAGTGTCATCCCCGACAGAAGCAAAGCGTAGCTTTGTTCTGCTTTACAAAAAACGAACACCCTCCATTGTCATGCCCGCCCCCGTGCGGGCATCCGGATGCTTTGAAGAAGGTTTTGCCGGATCCCCGCTCGCGCTGCGCTTGGCGGGGATGACGGTTTGAGGTTAGCGCCGTCAGGCGTTAGCCATAGAACCACAGGTTTACCCGTGGAGCTTTATTCTATCAAACTAACCCCGTCCATCTCTTCGGGTTTTTCGATACCGAGAATATAAAGCATAGTAGGAGCAATATCGGCGAGCTTGCCGCCCTCCTCCTTCAAAACGCTTCCCTCCGGCGCACCGGCCACAATCAATGGCACAGGGTTAAGCGTATGCGCGGTATGCGGGCCGCTAGTCGCAGGATTATACATTTGATCCGCGTTGCCGTGATCCGCACTCACAAGCAAAACGCCATCTCTTTCAAGCACCATATCATGCAGCTTGCCAAGCACTCCATCCACAGCTTCCACAGCTTTTACAGCCGCCGCCAGTGATCCAGTATGCCCCACCATATCGGCATTGGCAAAATTGACAATAATCACATCATGATTATCAGCACGCACTACATCAAAGAGCTTCTCCGCCAGATCAGGCGCAGACATCTCCGGCTGCAAATCATACGTAGCAACCTTCGGAGAATTCACCATAATGCGCTCTTCCCCCTCATAAGGCTCTTCGCGGCCACAGTTAAAAAAGAAAGTCACATGCGGATATTTCTCCGTCTCCGCCATGCGCATTTGCTTTAAACCATGAGCGCTCACAACCTCCCCGAAAAGCTGCTTATGCTCAACCGGCCTGAATAAAGTCTCCATCAAGGGGTTAAGCTCATCGGAATATTCCACCAGCCCCAAAGCCTTGGAGATATCCGGCTTGCCGCCCTTGCGCGTAAAACCGTCAAATTCCTCAAACAGCAGAGCGCCAAGTAATTCCCGCGCGCGATCATTGCGGAAATTGGCAAAAATAATTGCATCACCCGGATTTATCCCGCCATACCCGCTCATCACGACCGGCTCTATAAACTCGTCTGTAACGCCGGATTGATAGCTCTTTTGCATAACCGACAGAGCATCATAAGCGTTATAACCCTCACCAAGCACAACAACATTATAAGCGCGCTCTACACGCTCCCATCTTTTATCCCGATCCATCGCATAATAGCGCCCGCAAATCGTCGAGAGCTTTATGTTTTCATGCCCGTCAAAATCGAGCAAAGCCTGCGCGAGAAATCCCTTCCCGCTCTGGGGTGGACAATCCCGCCCATCGGTGAATGCATGAACATGCGTAGTAACACCTGCCGCGTCCATAATCTTCGCCAGAGCCACAATATGATCTATATGGGAGTGCACCCCTCCATCAGAAAGCAATCCCATTACATGACACGCCTTGCCACTTTCCTTTAGCCGGTCCACAAGCTCTTGAACAGCCGCATAGTCCTTCACCTCGTCATCATCAAATGCCTTGCTGATACGTGGGAGGAATTGCATAATCACGCGCCCTGCCCCGATATTCATATGCCCGACCTCGGAATTCCCCATCTGCCCTTCCGGCAATCCCACAGCCATCCCGCATGTGGTTAGCTGCGTACTCGGATAACGGTATTTCAACATATCGAAATTAGGCGTATCCGCGCGGGCTATCGCGTCATATTGACCACCATCGCCAATCCCCCATCCATCAAGGATACATAAAACTACTGGTCTATTTTTAGGTGTAAATTCAGGCATATCATGCTCCGTACTTGACTCTGGCCTCGGATAATGGCATGTGTATAAACGTTTGCAAAGCCGTATTTTGGAAAGACGCTTACGGTTGACTATTAAACGCAGTTACAAAAGCTTAAAACTGTTTTTAACCGTCCACCATAAGACCTTCCCTCATAAAGCTTCAAAACAAAATAAAAGATCTCTTTTGCATGGGCAAAGGAGGGTCTTGTAACATTATATAAAATAAGGAAATTAAATGTTTAAAGTATACAAAAAAGAAATCGATTTTGCTGGCAAGACACTAACTCTTGAAACCGGTAAAATCGCTCGTCAAGCCGACGGCGCTGTTCTGGCAACAATGGGGGAAACCTCTGTATTGTGCTGTGTGACAGGCTCTAAAACAATAAAAGAAGGTCAGGACTTCTTCCCACTGTCCGTTTTCTTTCAGGAGAAAACCTACGCAGCCGGTAAAATCCCCGGAGGCTTCTTCAAACGCGAAGCTCGCCCAACCGAAAAAGAAACACTCACAAGCCGCTTGATCGACCGTCCGATCCGCCCGCTTTTCCCAAAAGGCTTTTTAAACGAGATTCAGGTCGTAGCAACCGTAGTCTCCCATGATCTGGAAAATGACCCGGACATGATAGCAATGGTCGGCTGTTCCGCAGCTCTCACAATTTCCGGCATCCCTTTCATGGGGCCAATCGCAGGCGCTCGCGTTTGCTATAAAGACGGCCAGTATCACATCAACCCGGACATGTACGAAGTTAAAGACATGGATCTAAACCTTGTTGTTGCCGGAACATCCGAAGGTGTGCTTATGGTCGAATCCGAAGCCAAAGAACTCCCCGAAGACATCATGCTCGGCGCTGTAAATGCCGGTCACGAGGCTTATCAATCCGTAATCACAGGCATCATAGAGCTGGCCGAAATGTGCGCCAAGGATATGTGGGACATTGTCGAAACCCCTGAAAACATCACCATGATGGATAAAGCGCTCAAGAGCAAATACGCTGCCGAGGTTGAAAAAGCCTATACGATTACTGACAAAATGGAACGTCAGAATGCTGTTGGCGAAGCCCGCAAATCTGCTATTGAAGAATATCTGGATGCAGAAAACGGCATCACCGAATCCGTAATCACTGCAAAATTCAAATCTCTGGAAGCAGACATCGTTCGCGGCTCTATCCTTAAAACAGGCAGGCGTATTGACCAGCGCGACACAAAAACAGTGCGCCCGATCGTGGCCGAAGTTGGCATCTTGCCACGCACACACGGCTCTGCTTTGTTCACCCGCGGTGAAACCCAGGCTTTGGTAGTAACCACACTCGGCACAGGTCAGGACGAACAAATCGTTGATGCGCTGGAAGGTGAATACAAGCAGGACTTCTTGCTGCACTATAACTTCCCGCCTTACTCTGTCGGTGAAGCTGGCAGAATGGGCCCTCCGGGACGCCGTGAAATCGGCCATGGTAAACTGGCATGGCGCGCTATTAACCCGCTATTACCAAGCGCGGAAGACTTTCCATACACCATCCGTGCAGTATCCGAGATTACAGAGTCCAATGGCTCTTCTTCCATGGCTACTGTTTGTGGAACATCGCTTTCCTTGATGGATGCAGGTGTACCTCTTCCCCGCCCCGTAGCCGGTATTGCCATGGGTCTTATCAAAGAAGGTGAGCAGTTCGCCGTTCTTTCCGACATACTTGGCGATGAAGACCACCTCGGCGATATGGACTTCAAAGTTGCCGGAACCCAAAACGGTATCACAGCTTTGCAAATGGACATCAAGATTACCTCGATCACAAAAGAGATCATGGAAATTGCTCTGGCTCAAGCCAAAGATGGCCGCTTGCACATCCTTGGCGAGATGGACAAAGCCCTTTCCGAAGCACGTAGCGAACTTAACGCAAACGCGCCACAGATCGTGTCTATCCAGATCCCGACCGATAAAATCCGCGAAGTCATTGGTACTGGCGGTAAAATCATCCGCGAGATCATAGAGCTGACCGAAACCAAGATCGACATCGAAGATGATGGCACAATCAAGGTCGCTGCAACCAATGTTGAAAATATCGAAAAAGCGCTGAAGATGATCCGCGATATTACAGACGAACCGGAAGTAGGCACAGTCTACACTGGTAAAGTTGTGAAATGCGTCGATTTCGGAGCTTTCGTGAACTTCATGGGCGCCAAAGACGGCCTTGTCCACATTTCCGAGCTGGCCGATCACCGCGTTGCCAAAACAACCGACGTGATTAACGAGGGCGATATGGTCAAAGTTTTACTTACCGGCATTGACGATCGCGGCAAAGTTAAACTTTCGATGAAACGCGTTAATCAGGAAACCGGCGAGATTATCGAAAAAGAGAAAAAAGAAGACTAGTAACAGTCTCTTCTACCGCATTGCAACTCCTCCGATCTTAAAAACCGGGGGAGTTTTTCTTGACATAATGTATATTGACATGCCATAAAAATGGCCAACCTTAAAGACAACGAGAAAAAAATGAGTAACACAATTACAAACCTTTTTGAAACCGTAAACAAGGTTTCTAAAACAAAGTGCCCAAGCTTTGATGATATAGAAGAATTGGGAAAAAACTTGAACTCAGTGCAAATGCTTATAATAAACGACCCAAAGAATAAAGTTGCTCAAAGCATCATTAAGACCGTCGGCGGCATAAATAGAGACTTCACCTCATTATCTGACGATACCCTGCTTGCCATGGCTCATGAGCTAAAAGAGCAAACCCTGGAAGCGGCATAAATAACAAAAATATCTGATTAACATTGCGTTCTCTCGTGTAAAACAAAATAATAGCACGGGAGAAAAATTTTTGTTCTCCTTTAACTCTGTGGTTCAAAAAACAAGAAAGTGAACTGATATGTCCCTGAAACTCCCCCGCATTATAGGCCACAGAGGCGCAGCCGGATACGCGCCGGAAAACACAATCGAGAGCATCCACACCGCCGCTGATTTAGGCATAGAGTGGGTAGAGCTGGACGTCAAACTCACCAAAGATCAGGTTCCGATTATCTTTCATGATGAAACACTGGAGCGCACCACCGGCACCGCTGGCCTTGTTGCACAAACAAATTATAGTGACATAAGAGATCTGGATTGCGGCAGTTGGTACGGGGAAAGCTTCATAGGGGCTAAAATCCCTACTTTGGAAGAAGCCATAGAAACGCTGATCGAACGTGATCTGGGCTTTAACATGGAGATCAAGCCCTGCCCCGGTCGTGAAAAAGAAACCGCAGAAGTTGCTCTGGACTTGCTTTCTACGATCTGGGATGAGCATGACAAATTACTCATCTCCTCATTCCAGCATGTTTCACTGGAAACTGCTCTGGACATGGCCACAGATTGGCACAGAGGAATTATCCTGCCTAAAGAATGGCCGGAAAATCTGGAAGAGCTGGCCGAATATCTCCAGCTCACCGCTATCAGCTTTAACGGAAACGAAGCAACCCGTGGTCAGGTCGAGCGTATTATAGATATGAATAAAATCGGTATTGCCTACACAATCGATGACCCGCATAAAGCAAATCATCTTCAAGGGTGGGGCGTGGATGGATTTTGTTCCAACATGCCGGATGTGATAAAAGAAGGCATGTTCAGCATTCACTAGGGTATATATCTTTGCTATATATTTTCTTGAAAAATTTTGCTAAATAAAATGTATTAAAATACATTCCTAATAACTTTTCGAGGCAAAATCGTGAGTATATCGATATAGCATATACATATACCCCCCGTATATCCCCTTTATATATACGTCTGGAGCCTTTGGGCATTCCTTGCCCTTAAAGCCGACTATAGCACAAAAATCGATAGAAGGGAAGAAATTCCTATAATTTGTTTTTTGGTCTAAATATCGGCCATTTCTTTCAATGCATCATGTGACGGCATACCAAGAGCTTTAAAGCCACAATCGACGTAATGAACCTCTCCGGTTACCGCGCCGGAAAGATCGGAAAGCATATATAAACCGGTTCCGGCCAGCTCTTCCATCTCGACATGACGACGAAGTGGAGATACTAACTTGTTGTATTTAAACGTAGTTCTTGCCCCGCCGATAACCGCACCGGCCAAAGTTCTCATCGGCCCGGCTGATATGGCATTTACGCGAATGCCCTCAGGCCCCAGATCAGCCGCCATATAACGTACAGAAGCCTCCAAAGCGGCCTTTGCCACGCCCATAATATTGTAGTTCGGCATCACTTTCTCAGCCCCGTAATAAGACAATGTAACCGCCGAAGCCCCTGATTTCATTATCTTTCTTGCTCTTCTCATCACAGAAGTAAAGGAATAACAAGAGATGTGCATAGTGGTCAGGAAGTTATCCAGCGTCGTGTCAACATAGCGCCCTTGTAGCTCATCCTTATTTGAATAGGCAATCGCGTGAATAATAAAATCAATCTCGCCCCATTCTTCTTCTAACACTTTGAAAACATTATCTAAATCATCTTCTTTAGACACATCGCAATCAATAAGAATATCTGCGCCAATGCTCTCGGCCAAAGGCTTGACACGCCTGCCAAACCCTTCTCCCTGATAGGTGAAAGCCATCTCGGCTCCTGCATCATGTAGAGTTTTTGCCATTCCCCAGGCAATAGAATCTTTGTTGGCTACTCCCATAACCAGGCCTTTTTTGCCTTTCATCAAATCAGTCTTCATACTGTTGTCCTTATCAACTACTTTTAAAATATGTTAATCATTATAATTACTTATGGCTAAAGTACAGTTAGTTCCGCCAAAACCAAAGCTGTTTGATATAACAGTTTGGTGCTTAATATTCTCCAGACATTTTGTAGCTATCGGCATTCCTTTAGCCCCCTCATCCAAAGTCTCGATATTAATGCTTGGTGCGACAAAATCGTTATTCAGCATCAATAAACAATAGATAGCCTCCTGCACGCCGGTAGCGCCCAAAGAATGCCCTGTCATGGATTTTGTTGAGCTTATATGCGGCATTTCCTGCTCAAGCGGCTTGAAGACCTCACGTATTGCATCAAGCTCGGTAATATCGCCAACCACGGTTGATGTGCCATGAGTGTTAATGTACGTCACCGGCGCTTTCACGGTAGAAAGAGCCTGACGCATACAGCGCACAGCCCCTTCCCCATTAGGAACGACCATATCTTCTCCGTCAGAGGTTGCGCCGTAACCTGTAATCTCTCCATATATTTTTGCGCCGCGGGCTTTGGCGTGCTCCAGCTCTTCAAGCACAAGGATCCCGCCACCTCCGGCAATTACAAACCCATCACGGTTAGCGTCATACGCGCGCGACGCCGTTTGCGGGTTGTCATTATAATGAGAACTCATAGCCCCCATAGCATCAAATAAAACAGACAGGCTCCACTCAAGCTCTTCCCCGCCACCGGCAAACATAACATCTTGTTTCCCAAGCATAATTTGCTCTGCCGCATTCCCGATACAGTGAGAAGACGTGGAACATGCAGAAGAAATAGAGTAATTCACGCCCTTAATTTTGAAGTTTGTTGCCACAGTCGCAGAACAAGTCGAACTCATACATTTAGGCACAGCAAACGGCCCCACACGCTTTGGGCCTTTTTCGCGGGTAATATCAGCAGCAGCAATCAATGCGCTTGTAGAAGGCCCTCCAGAGCCAATAACAATGCCTGTACGCTCATTGCTTACATCATCCTGCTCAAGCCCTGCATCTGCGATCGCCTGCTCCATTGATAAGTGAGTATAAGCGGCTGTATCGCCCATAAAGCGATATATGCGTTTTTCAATACTTTCCTTCAAATCTATATCAGGCTTGCCATAGACTTGCGAACGAAAGCCCAATTCAGCATATTTAGGTGAAAAGATTATACCTGACTTACCTTGTTTAAGGGATTCCAATACCTCGTTTGTTGAATTACCAATACAAGAGATAATCCCCATTCCTGTCACAACAACACGGCGCATAACATATTCCTTTTCTTTATTACGATTACAAGGAGCTATTACTTATATTACATAGCTTCCGGATTATCAAACAACCCGACCTTCAGGCCTTTAGCCACGTATATAACTTCGCCATCGGCATACATCGTACCGTCTCCAATACCAAGCACGAGCTTTCCTTTCATCACGCGTTTGATATCAACGACATATTTGACAAGCTTTGTAGATGGCTGAACTTGTCCGGTAAGCTTTAGCTCCCCCAAACCAAGAGCACGCCCGGATCCGGGAGATCCTGTCCACCCCAGATAAAACCCTAAAAGCTGCCACAAAGCATCAAGCCCAAGACATCCGGGCATAACTGGATCGCCTTTAAAATGGCAATCAAAAAACCATATATCGGGATTAATATCAAATTCAGCCTCTATAACGCCTTTACCATAAGCGCCGCCCTCTTCCGACACTTTGGTAATGCGGTCAAACATAAGCATCGGAGGCAATGGCAACTTTGCATTACCCAGGCCAAACAGCTCGCCGTTTCCGCAGGAAATTATATCTTCATAAGTATAGCTGGGTTTTGGTACAAACGTCATTAGTCACTCTCTAATTATTAATTTTCACACGTTTATACGAACTAATGCCCTCATGAGCAAGGGGCATTTATTCTTTAAACAAATATAAAAAGGAATGATTAGTAAGAGACCATTTCAAAATCAAGGCATACATATTTATAGCTCTCGGTGATCGCAGCCATAGCCAGCGGCTTGGCAATCGTCGGTTCGATCTCGGGAAGCTCTCCACCGGACGTTACAGCAATCATCCTTCCGGCTGCCTTTGCACAGGCTATTGCCTGATCGTAAGAGCCGGACAGCTCAATAGCGCGGAAGAAACGCAGGCACATAGGCTCTAATTCACGGATCAAACGAACCGGAGCATTTATCGGCGTATCATTAGCCGCCAGACCAAAGCGCCAGTCACTACCGGCTGGCACGCCCAGACGCACAGCTTCCTGCGTCATGGAATAGACAACGCGATCCAGTGTGTCAGGCAGATCAGAGCCTCTGAACAAGCCCGCAGACATTTCATCAC
Source organism: Alphaproteobacteria bacterium (assembly GCA_018399685.1). Classification (GTDB taxonomy): domain Bacteria; phylum Pseudomonadota; class Alphaproteobacteria; order Micavibrionales; family Micavibrionaceae; genus UBA1672. The sequence goes on from JAGYOK010000005.1 coordinate 28,483, forward strand.
CGCTTAGGGAAATAGCCAACCTGCGCCCGGCCACACCGCTTAAAGCAGATATACAATCTCCGCCAGACCAGCCATTTTTACCCACTTTAGAATCAATGGATATATCGCACAATTCCTGTGCAGAAACCTCAAACGCCATACATTTCTTAACGCACTCCATCAACAAACGGAAAGTCTCGGCGCGAGAAACACTCATTTCTTCCCAACCAACTATAACCTGATGAAATACAGTAATAATAAGATCATGAAGCTCGAAATTACAATCCAGCCATTCCTCAAAAAATACACGGGCAGCAAGACGCCCGCGCTCTGTTTCATAATCAATAATATGTGCAGGAGGCAAAGCATAAGGCGCAAGCATACCCTTTGCAGGATGGCACCCAAGCAACTGAGCCATCTTCTTGAAACTGGCCTGCATAGCCTGATCCGGATCCTCGAAAGTCAGGTAAATTTCAACCAGCACACCGGCCATGTGCTGGATTACCTTCATGCTGTCCACCCCTCGCTCATGGTCGGCAGAGAGTTGAATCAAAGCGGAATAGAAACGGGCACCCATTTCTGGTTTATTTGTTAATGCAAACATATTTTATGACAGACCTAAATATCTTGGAAGAAGAGACAAGAAGGTTAGAGGTTGGAAGGATACTTAAAAAGATTTGTAGATTAAAGAAAAAGCCTACGATTTTGATTCTAATTGAATTTTTCTGCTTCGTAAACACCCCAAAGTGATTTTATTTTTATCCATCCCGATAAATCGGAAACTTTAATAAAACAAACGGACTCTTCGCATGAATTAATACTCACTAATGAAAGCGGCTCAAGAGCCATAACAGCCTTCGCTTTATCAGCAAATTTTAGCGGATTGCGGTCATATGCGTACACGACCTCCTCCCCGGAAATCAGCGCGGTTCTGTGCCCTGATAATAAAGTCTTGTATACCCACCCTTCGCCTCCTTCATGGTCGCGGATTTTGCGCCAGTGGTCGTACTCCAGTATTATTTCAACAGGCAATCCCTGTTTTTTATAAACCCACTTTATAGGATATTGCTGCCCCGGCCCCGCCCTTACATTGGTTATTTGTTTTGATAACGACACAAATCTGGGTATTGGTAAGCCGGTCGAGCTAAAAACCTCCTTCTTATCAGCAGGAATATCCTGAGCCTTCGCATAGTCTGCTATGCCGAAAAACCACAAGAAAACCGCAAAAAATAAGAAAAAGTAGATATAGATAGAAAATTTTTGAACTGTTTTTTGTTTCATCGCACACATTATATGATAAAGAACCAGTTATGAATCAAGTAAATAAGTCAAAAAGCCATATTAATCCTGTCAGCATAGCCCCGATGCTGGACTGGACAGATCGGCATTGTCGCTATTTCCACAGGCTTCTTTCCCCAAATACAAGGCTTTACACAGAAATGGTAACTACCGGAGCGCTTATCCACGGCGACCGTAAAAGATTTTTAGGTTTTAATAAAGAGGAGCACCCGATAGCCCTCCAGCTTGGCGGCTCCGATCCTGTGGATCTGGCCATATGCGCTAAAATGGCAGAAGATTTTGGCTATGATGAAATTAACCTGAATTGCGGATGCCCATCCGACCGTGTTCAAAAAGGGCAATTTGGTGCGGTATTAATGGAAAGCCCCGATCTGGTGGCACGCTGCATTGAAGCAATGATAAAGGCTGCATCCCTGCCTGTCTCGATTAAATGCCGCATTGGTATTGATGAACAAGACAGCTTCGAGTTTCTGGATAACTTCATCTCCACCACCAAACAAGCGGGCTGCACACACTATATTATCCACGCCCGCAAAGCATGGCTCAAAGGGCTAAGCCCGAAAGAAAACCGCACTATTCCACCCATAAATTATCCGCGCGCTGCCGAAATAAAAAGCAAATACCCGATGCTTGATATTGCCCTTAACGGCGAGATAAAAACCATCTCGCAAATCAAGGAACACTTACAGACATTTGATAGCGTTATGATTGGTCGAGAGGCCTACCAGAACCCGTATTTACTCAATAACATAGAGCGCGAGATATTCAACACCCCCGAAAAAGAACTGTTATCCCGCGAGCAAACAGCTCTTGCCATGATCCCTTATATTGAAGAACAGGTCGCTATCGGAGCGCGTATTAATACCGTCACCCGCCACATGATGGGGCTGTTCAAAAGTCAGAAAGGCGGAAAAAAATGGCGACAGATCTTGTCCACCCTGCCTCACAAAGACGGAACCACCCCCTCGCAGGTTATTGAAACCGCTTTAAAAGAAACTACATAAACATATTGAGCTGCATACGCGCTGTTTCCGACATCATACCAAGGTTCCAGGCTGGCTCCCACACAAGCTCAACCTCACATCCTTGCACCCCTTCAACAGGCAAGATAGCACCTTGCACCCACATGGGAATTTCATGGGCAAGCGGACATGCCGGTGAAGTAAGCGACATTGTAACCTTAACATCACTCACCCCGTCTTCTTCCGGCAATATCTCGATCTTATAGATCAAGCCAAGCTCAAAGACATTCACAGGGATTTCAGGGTCATAAACTTCCTTCAACCCCGCCTCGATCGCAGGCCAGAGTTTATGTTCATAAGGCGCTTCAATATTAGGAGGCCTGCTCAGGTAATCATAATTTTCCTGATCCGGCTCAAAGCTTTTTTGTTTTTCATCGTTAGCTTTGTCACTCATTAAAAGAACTCCCGAACTTTGCGCAAACCAGAGCAAAGCGCATCTATATCATCTTTATTTGTATACATCCCGAAAGATGCCCGCACCGTAGAATCGACGCCCAGCATCTCCATTAACGGCATAGCACAATGATGCCCGGTTCGTACAGCAACGCCACATTGATCGAGGATAACCGCCACATCGCTGGAGTGCGCTCCATCAACATTAAAGCTGAAAATCCCCGCTTTTCTCGATAAATCCTGTGTGCCATAAAGATGAATACCGTCAAGGCCGCGCAAAGCTTCAAGAGCATATTTGCTCAACGCATATTCATGAGCAGCAATAACACCCATGCCGATGCCCTGCACATAATCAATAGCAGCGCCAAGCCCGATAACCTCAACGATCGGAGGCGTGCCAGCCTCAAAACGATATGGCGGCTCCCTGTAAGTTATCCCCTTTATGTGGCTTACCAGATCAACCATATCACCGCCGCCCTGATACGGAGCCATACTCTCCAGCGCATCGGCCTTCCCATAAAGAACACCAATTCCGGTAGGCCCATAAAGCTTGTGCCCTGTAAACACGTAAAAATCCGGGTCAAGATCAGTTACATCAACGCTTTGGTGCACAATCCCCTGTGAGCCATCAATCAGTATCTTAGCTTCAGGATTAAGCGCCCGCACTTTGGCAACAAGCTCCTTAACCGGATTGATAATACCTAAAACATTCGAAACATGCGTAAAGGCCACCAGCTTTGTTTTATTGTTTATAAGCTGCTCAAAAGCCTGCAAATCAAGTGTGCCGTCTTCCTGAAGTGGAGCAACCTTAACCTTGATACCGATTTGATCGGCCAGTAAATACCACGGAACAATATTGGCGTGATGCTCTATTCCGGTAATAAGAACCTCGTCACCGGAGCTTAAATGCACCCGCCCCCAGCTCTGCCCAACAAGATTAACCCCCTCGGTTGCATTGCTGACAAATACAATATTCTTCTGTGATGGTGCGTTTATGAATCCGGCGATCTTCTTGCGCACATCCTCATAAGCCTGCGAAAGGTTTTGAGATATCTCGTAAAGCCCGCGATGTATGTTGGAATACCCGCCCCGCAATACAGTATCCATGGCCTCGATCACGCAAACAGGCTTCTGGGCACTGGCAGCACTATCCAGAAAAGCCAGTGTTTTGCCACCATGCACCGTTGTTTGAAGCGCAGGGAAATCATTTCGCCACGGAGATTCCAGTTTTATTTTTGCTCCAGCTGTGTTTTCAGCCATTTTTCTGCCAAATCCTTTATTTGCCCACTTTGTGTCTCGTCATTAATCTTATCAATTACCTCATCTACAAAAGCCTGAATAAGCAGCAGCCGCGCCTGTGCTTCGCTCAACCCTCGCGAACGCAGATAAAACAAAGGCTCCTCATCCAGCGCTCCGGTCGTTGTTCCATGAGAACATTTAACATCATCCGCATATATCTCAAGCTCTGGCTTAGTGTTCATCCGCGCACCTTGCGAAAGCAATATTGTATTGGCCAGTTGATAACCATCTGTTTTCTTTGCTTCTTTATGGACATGCACCTTGCCCTGAAAAACTCCATGCGCGCTGTCATCAAGAATAGATCTATAGAACTGTCTGGAAACACTGTTTGGGGCAACATGTTCCATTAAAATAGTCGTGTCACAATGCTGTGAGCCTCTAAGCAGATTAACGCCGTTAAGCTGGCATTGCGCGCCAGAGCCATTAATCACCGTATGGACATCATGGCGCATAAGCTTCCCGCCCAGATTAAGCGAAAAAAAGTTGAGACGGGCATCCCTGTTCATATCGATATGCACCATATCCGTATGCACAGCATCTATTGATTCATTTTGAATGCGGATATAGTTAAGCTGGGCACCCGCGCCTAACAAAATCTCTGTGCCCATATTTTTCCAGTACGATCCAGCGCCTTGATGATGTTCAATAACGGTTGCCTGAGCTTTGTCTTCAAGTAAGATTTTCAATCGCGGCTGGTGATGAATGCCATTTTCACCCTTCCAGACGACCATATCAGGCTCGCTTGAAACTTCTCCGGCAAGCTTATGAACAAGAATCTGCTCAGGTGCCTGAGGCCGAACCTTTAAAAGATCTTCCCCCAAAGCCTTTTGAAGATTTGTGTATTTCCACTGCTCCTGCTTTGGAGTTGGTAAAGCATTACGATCAAGTACGCGTAGGGACATTTTTCTAAACTGCCCCCTCTTCGCCACCGAGGAATTCTCCATACCCTTTTTCCTCAAGTTCAAGCGCTAGCCCGGCATCTCCTGTTTTTATAATTTTTCCATCCGCCATAATGTGCACAACATCCGGTTTGATATAATCAAGCAAGCGCTGGTAATGCGTAATCACAAGAAATGAGCGCTCCCCGTCGCGCAGCTTGTTCACACCTTCTGCAACCACTTTCATAGCATCAATATCCAGCCCGCTGTCCGTTTCATCAAGAATGCAGAATTTTGGCTCTAAAATAGCCATTTGCAAAATCTCGTTTCGCTTTTTCTCACCACCTGAAAAACCAACATTCACAGCACGGCTCATCATATCATCGGTAATACCAAGCTCTCTTGATTTACCTTTAATCAATTTAAGCATACCCAAAGCATCAAGCTCCTCTTCCCCGTGTTGCTTGCGAACAGCATTCACCGCGGCTTTCAAGAAGACATTCATATTCACGCCGGGAATTTCTACCGGATATTGAAAAGCGAGAAATACACCGACTGCCGCCCGTTCTTCAGGATTAAGTGCGAGCAAATCAATGCCGTCAACATCCACAGATCCGCTCGTCACCTTATACCCGTCACGACCGGAAAGAACATAAGACAGCGTAGACTTGCCCGCTCCATTAGGCCCCATAATAGCGTGCACTTCACCGGGCTTGATCTCCAGATTAAACCCTTTAATGATTTCTTTTTTTGTACCATCCGCGATCTCTACAGACGCATGAAGGTTATTTATTTTTATCATGGTTTTAACTGCTCCAACTCATCCGGCTTTAGTGTTTCCAGCATAAACTCCGGTAATTCTTTCTTTAATCCAGCTTCTTCTGCGCTCATCAGTTCATCTGGTATCGGCTCTTTTCTAAACGCACCATTTGCACTCAAATAGACAAATACAATACTAAATATAATCAATGCGCTCATAAAAAACATAAGCACATAGTGGAATGTCTTTTCTTGCTTTAATGTCATTTAATGTCCCTTCTTTTCAGTATCCGAGCGTGTTTCCCGCGTTTCATATACAGCAATAGCAGGCTCCTCCCAAGGGTGAGCAGGCATTAGCACATTCTCAATCAAATGCTTCAAATTCTTTTCATCCCGCAAAATAGAAAACTCCAGCCGTACCTCTTCGCAGCGCTCGCGCTTACCTATATCTCCTTGCGTCGGGTTAGCGTTTTCAACCGGCGTAAACTGCCCCGTCCCGACAGAAGAAAACCATAAAACATCCTTATAATTCCCATAAGTCAGCAAATCACTTTCGCACAAAGCATCAACCACCTGCTCTATATGGCTCATCGGCACAAATGTAACTATTCTGTAACATTCAAGTATCTGCATTTATTATATCTCTCAAAACGTCAATATTGAGCACTACCCAACACTCCCCTCCAGACTTATAGCCACGAGCTTCTGCGCCTCGACAGCGAACTCCATCGGCAAGTGCTGGAGCACCTCGCGCGCGAACCCGTTCACAATCAAAGCGGTCGCTTCTTCCTCACTAATACCGCGCTGCATACAGTAAAATAGCTGCTCTTCCGAGATCTTCGACGTCGTAGCTTCGTGCCCCAATGTTGCTGTATGATTACGGCTCTCCACATACGGAACAGTATGAGCGCCACACTCCTCGCCGATAAGAAGGCTGTCACACACAGTAAAGTTTTTTGCGTTATCTGCGCCCGCCAGAACTTTAACAATCCCCCGATAAGTGTTCTCCGAACGCCCCGCACTAATCCCTTTAGAGATAATCCGGCTTTTTGTGTTCTTGCCTATATGGATCATTTTTGTTCCTGTATCAGCCTGCTGACAACCATTTGTGATAGCCACAGAATAAAACTCCCCTTGCGAGCCATCTCCCTTCAAAATACATGAAGGATACTTCCACGTAATCGCCGAGCCGGTTTCAACCTGCGTCCATGAGATCTTGGAATTTCGCCCTTCGCAAAGCCCTCGCTTGGTCACAAAATTATATATACCACCAGCGCCTGTATTAAAATCTCCGGGATACCAGTTCTGGACAGTAGAATATTTAACTTCCGCATCCTCATGAGCAATCACCTCAACAATCGCGGCGTGAAGCTGCCGCTCATCACGCATGGGCGCCGTGCACCCCTCCAGATAGGAAACGTACGCCCCCTTCTCTGCGATAATCAAAGTACGCTCAAACTGACCCGTATTCATCTCATTAATGCGGAAATAGGTTGAAAGCTCCATCGGGCAGCGCACGCCTTCGGGGATGTAAACAAAGCTCCCATCCGTGAATACAGCACTGTTCAAACACGCATGTTTGTTATCAGAATAAGGCACAACACTGCCCATATATTTCTTGATTAGCTCAGGATAATCTCGAATAGCCTCACTGATAGGACAAAATATAACTCCGTATTTTTTCAGCTCTTCTTTAAAAGTAGTAGCAACCGACACCGAATCAAACACCGCGTCCACGGCAACAGGAGTGCGGTTTTTCACTCCGGCTAAAATCTCTTGCTCTCTAAGTGGAATACCGAGCTTTTCATACGTTTCTAATAATTTGGGATCGACATCATTAATGTTATCGGGCGCATTATCCATAGATTTTGGCGCTGAATAATAATAAGCATCCTGATAATCAATTTCGGGGAACTCTACTTTTGACCATTTTGGCTCTTCCATTCCAAGCCAATACCTATAAGCCTTTAGCCGTTTTTCCAGCATCCACGCAGGCTCGCTCTTTTTGGCAGAAATAAAGCGAATTATATCTTCGTTTAATCCCTTGGGAGCTTTTTCGCTTTCGATATCTGTAATAAATCCGGCCTTATACGAGCCGGACAAATTATCAACCTTAGCAATGGTTTCTTCAGTAGCTGCCATATCTGGTCTGGTTCCTGCTCATATATCAGGCTATCATAGCCCGCACACAATCTTCGTCACACTCTTCGAGTTCTGGACAAATTTCTTGCTCCTCTTGCATAATACTGTGCAACGATACACAGGACAGAGCGTCGCGAATAGCTTCGTTAACTTTGTTCCATCTCCCGTGCATCTTGCATCCAGCACCCAAAGAACAAACAACATCTTTTCCACCAGCACATGCGGTAATCAAAACAGGCCCATCTATAACAAGGATTATATCTTCCATTGTAATATCTGCAGGCTTCATGCATAGCGCATAGCCGCCATGAATACCACGTCTGGATTCTATTATCCCACCCTTTGAAAGCATTTTTAGAATTTTTGAAACCGTTGGTTCTGGAACCCGACTCTCCAAAGAAAGTTTTGCGGCACTCATAATCTCCTCATCGCTCTCAGCCATTATAATAAGGATTACAACGGCATAATCAGCGAGCTTGGATATTTTTATCATTAACTTAATACCTTAATTTACATTTAACAAAAAACAGTACTAACCCTGTACGATTTTGTCAATCATACATAGATTTTTTTTAAAGATGTATGAATAAAAATACTACCGTATAGATTACATGGCTCTAATGTATACCATTGTATATATCATAATTACCTTGTTGATGAAAAGGTAATCTTGTTATTTTTATCCTGAGCATCATTCAAATGCCATGCATTACGAGCCATAAAAACCGGATCATTGTCATGATCTCTGGCAATAGAAACCTGATTAGCATCAATAAAATCTCTCAGCACCGCAGGATCTTCTGAAGAAATCCAGCGCGCTGTATACAGGCTGGTTTCTTCAAACTTAACAGGGATCTGATATTCTGTACGAATGCGATCACGCAACACATCAAATTGTAAAGGCCCTACAACACCGACAATCCAGTCCGGTGAGCCATAGGGCTTAAAAATACGAGCCGCTCCCTCTTCCGCAAGTTGTTCGAGAGCCTTGTTTAAATGCTTGGCCTTCAAAGGGTCTTCCGCTCGTGCACGCTGGATATACTCCGGGGCAAAACTTGGAATGTCCATAAAAACAAGATCCTCACCTTCGGTAAGAGAATCCCCGATACGCAAGCTCCCGTAGTTAGGTAAACCAATGATATCACCGGGAAATGCCTCTTCCGCCACTTCACGGTCTTGTGCAAGAAATAATTGGGGCGAATGAACACTCAGTATTTTACCCGAGCGCACATGTTTAAGCTTCATACCTTTACGAAACCTGCCAGAGCAAATACGTGTAAAAGCAATACGATCTCTATGTTTTGGATCCATATTAGCCTGAATTTTAAATACAAAGGCTGTAACCTTTTTTTCATCTGGCAAAATGCTTCTGCTTTCTGCTTTTTGCTTACGTGGATGTGGCGCAAATTTAGCCAACCCCCCAAGCAACTCCCGAACGCCGAAATTGTTTACAGCGCTCCCGAAGAAAACAGGCGTCATCCCGCCTTTAAGATAGCTTTCCACATCAAATTCCGGGAAAACTCCACGGATCATTTTAACATCTTCGCGTAACTTACCCGCATGTTCAGAAGATAAAAGCTCATCTATTTTCGGGTCATCCAGACCATTGCATTCAATCGCGTCTGTAAGAGCCTCCCCCTTACTGCGCTGAAACAAAACAAGTTTGTCTTCCAGCAGGTTATAGCATCCCTTGAAATCACGCCCCATACCAATCGGCCAACTGGCAGGCACAACTTCAAGCGCCAGCTTTTTCTCGATTTCATCAAGCAGATCAAAGGGGTCTTGCCCGTCTCTGTCCATTTTGTTGATAAAGGTAATAATGGGAATATCCCGCAAACGGCAAACTTCAAACAATTTATAAGTCTGAGTCTCAATCCCCTTGGCGCAATCAAGAACCATCACCGCGCTATCAACAGCGGTCAGCGTCCTGTATGTATCTTCAGAAAAATCCTCGTGCCCTGGCGTGTCCAAAAGATTATAAGTTATGCCGTCATTTTCAAACGTCATCACAGACGAGGCAACAGATATCCCGCGCTCCTGCTCGACCTTCATCCAGTCAGAGCGCGCACGCCGTCGCTCGCCTTTGGCTTTAACCATTCCGGCAAGCTGAATAGCGCCTCCAAATAACAGAAGCTTTTCAGTCAAGGTAGTCTTACCAGCGTCTGGATGAGAAATAATCCCAAAGGTTCGCCGACTTTTTATTACAGAAGATAATTCAGGCACGTTTAAAGCAATACAGTTAATTTATTAAATTATTCGAATGTTCTTTGGATAGCATTACCGGCTGATTTCATATCCTTACCTACGCCCTCCATAGTCGAGCATGCGCCAAGCGATAAGCTGATTAATGCAAAACAGGCACAAACAGTAATCTTTTTCATTTTGTCTATCCTTTTAAAAACTAAATCATATCCCCGTCAAAGGGGTTTTCCATCTTCCGACCCTCGATCTCTATTACCCAAAGATCAGGATCTCGGTTGATTGCTCGCTGAATATACTGGTCTGCTGCGACTTCTTCAACCCGTTCTTTTCCTATAGCATCCATCCATCCCATTTTTCCATCCAGATTTCTTTGCTGAATCAAAACGCGGCATTGCCCTTCCAGTCCATTTAGTTTTAACAAAACGATCCCGGAATTAAGCTCTCCTCGCTGATGAATATAATAAAACACCCCTTTGTCATTTAACGGCCTGAGGTGAGCATCAACCCAGATATGCACAGGAAGGCGAGACTGTTCCTCGCTCTCAAACATGTGCTAATCCTTTCCTGTTTGAAAAAAACATGCCCTTGAATACGCGAAATTATGAGGGGTTGTCTATGTTTTTATTATCAGTCCTTAGCCTTCTTTTAGGTAGTGCTATTTTTACGCACGTACCTGCGCCCAATTCTGACTCCACTTTCAAGGTTCCCTCATGCAGCTCTAACATGGCTTTAGCTAAAGGCAGCCCCAGCCCTGTACCCTGCTGGTTTAAATCGCGCATATTAGAATTTTCATTTACCTGCCCAAACGGCTCCAAAGCCTGCTGGATTTTGTCTTTGGATATGCCAACGCCCTGATCCTCTACGCTCATAATCAGGCTTCCGTCAATTTTATCAATCTGCGCCGTCAGAGTGATCTTACCATTTTGAGGAGAATACCTTATCGCATTTGCAATAAGATTGATAAGAGCCTGGCGCATAAGCCGGTAATCAGCATAAACCAGCGGTAAGTTTTCCTCGATTTGCTGAACTATATCGATATTGCTGGCAAAAGCGCGCGAAATCATCATCCTGCAAACAGATTCAATTAACAAACCAATATTCAAATTCTCTTCTGCAAGCTCCAGACGACCGGCCTCAATTTTGGACATATCAAGCACTTCGTTGATAATGCTGAGCAAATGTTCGGCGCTCATATGGATATCGCCCATATACTCTTTGTATTTGTCGTTACCAACAGGCCCGAATGTTTCCTTAATCATTAACTCGGAAAAGCCTATAATCGCATTAAGCGGCGTTCTAAGCTCATGACTCATATTAGCAAGAAAGTTTGACTTTGCCTGATTAGCAGCATCCGCCTGCTCTTTGGCAATGCGCAAAGACTGCTCCATTTGCTTTCTCAAAGTGATATCCATCACCGTGGTAACAAGGTACTTGCGGTTTTGACTTAACGTGAGTGTAGCAGAAGTAAACAAAACATTGGCAACGCCGCCATCCCTGCGCAGAAGTTTAACTTCTCCGGTAGAGCGCACGCCAACGCTTAGGAACTTTTTATGATTAATCTGGGTTTTATCACGTTCATCCTCTGCAACAAGACTTACAAAATTGGCTCCTACAACTTCATCCCGCGACCAGCCATAACTGCGCAAAAAGCTGTCATTTACACGGACAATTATCCCGCGTTCATCTGTAACCACAATCCCAACTTCGCTTACTTCAAAAATAGAAGCCAGAAACATTAAGGCATCGTCGCGCTCTCTTTGAAGGGCAGAGCCATCTTTTATCTCGACCTGACCGACAATATCGAGAAAAACAACCTCTTCACCGCTATCATCAAAAATAGGGCATACCCAGAATCGATGAACCCTCATCCCATGTTCATCCAAAAGCGGCAATATCTGTATACTAACCACCTGCTTGCGGGAAATACAGACCTGAAAAGACTGATCGATATGCAGAGCGCTTTCGCTACTCACCAGTTCAGAAAACATTCGACCGATAATATCTTCTTTGTCGTGCTGAAAATAAGCTCTTGCATTATTGTTGCATTGAACGATTACCCCGGGAGCACCATTACAAACTTCCACTATCAGCCTTGGCTCAGGCATAATATTGAACAATTTATCAAAATCAGGTGTCTTGTTTATTCTTTCCAACCCAAAACCTCACAAATCCTCAAATAAAAGAAAATACACGCCACGGATTGCATTAATTGTACCAAGGGCAAAAAACATCAAAGTTATAAAATTTTTGACAGCCCTACTCAACGTCTTGAGCATATCTCTCAAGCGCGCTAAGTTCTCTGAATTTTAAAACCGTATCTGTACTTTCCATATCAGATTCGGCAAGATCTCTGCTCAGATTATACATAAGCTCATCTGCCACATCACCAACAACCGGTTCCGCAATACAACAAGACATGCTTAACGGCCTTTCCTCTTTACCCGAAAAACGTACAGATATTTTCTGTTGTTCAAGCTCTTTTCTCAACCTCTCAAGAGCAGAAAACCCGCCGGTAATATCGGCTTGCTTCAGACATAAAGCAAAAACACCATCTTCCATGTAATATGCATCATCAAACGAACGGATACTGATTTTAATCAACCCGGCCAAAAGCTTGGTATATTTATTACCCTCCTCTGACCCGGGTATTCCTGATATCTCTGCAAAATGGTCAATACGCGCCAAAGCCAGACAAAAACTCTTACCCTGACGAGCAAGCCTCTCCATCTCTCGCGAAACATCACCAACAAGCATCGACTTACTACGCAACCCGGTAATTGGATCAAACCCTCTTTCCTCTTCAAGAAGATCTTCTTCCAGCCTGCGAACATAAAACACAAACTCTTCAAACAAAGTAATAAGCTCTTTAAACTTTTTGTAACCCGGCTTTTTCCCGGTTGCATTTACGACATCACACAAAGCTGCTGCCTTGCTAAATAAATCAGTATGCAGAGCATTAAGGCGTTCTATAATTTCCGGACGTACGGTTTTTTCCTGACTTACAGACACCGACCATCTGGCAAACGAAGTGGGAGCCTGCAATTCACAATCAGTGCTGTGTTCATCGGGATAGAACAGGTGCTCTAACAAATCATGAAACCACTGGCCATGATCTTGGAGTATGGGGCGGAAAGCCTCTAAAAAGTTATTGGTATTTTCGTATTTTAATGGCGGCATTTAATATCCTGTTTCTAGCTTAACAACGCGGACTATTCTTCAGCACAAACATACTACAGAACATTAGTTAATCTTTGCTAAAAACAAATAAAAAACAAGAGAGTTATCAAAAAAAACAGCAAATATACCTGCTATAGGCGCTTTGGCAGCCATTCTCTTTCAAGATTATCCAGCGAATCATTTGCAATAGCCTGACGGACTTCGCGCATAAGCATGTTAATCGTTGCGATATTATGCTGAGAAAGTATCTGTGAAGCCAAAAGCTCATTAGCTTTTAATAAATGATGGATATATGCTTTGGAAAAATTGCAGGACGCCGGTATATCTACACGCTCATCCAAAGGGCTTTCATCCGTACGATAGCGGGCATTTTTAAGATTAATAGTCTCTCTTGGCTCCCCCTTGATATAAGCAGCGCCATGCCTTGCCAGCCGTGTTGGAATAACACAATCGAACGTGTCTATACCCAGACGAACAAATGTAAACACATCCTTGATACGCCCGATACCTAAGAAATGTACCGGACGGTTCAGATGAATATAAGGAGCGCATGAAGCCACCACCTCATACATTTCTTCATCGCTCCCCCCTAAACAACCCCCTATAGCCGTACCAAAGAAATTGCGATCTTTCGTATATTCAGAAGAAAACCGCCGCAAATCAGGATACACACCCCCTTGCACAATACCGTACAAAGCCTGCGCGCCATCATCGTGGGCATTAAATTCAGTAAGACAACGATCTCCCCAACGAATTGACATTTCCATAGAACGCGCCGTGTAATCCTTGTCAACGTGGTAAGGCGTACATTCATCAAACTGCATAATCAGATCAGCCCCGATCTGACGTTGATATTTCATGGATAACTCAGGCGTTAAGTTAATTTTTCTGCCATCGACATAGGATTTAAAGGAGCACCCCTCCTCACTGATCGAAAGCAAGGACTTGTTGTCATAGCCTTTATTGCTCCTGCCCTTAATCTCGTTTGCCATGGTTCCTTCACCCAGTGAAAAAACCTGAAACCCCCCGCTATCAGTTAACATAGGGCCATCCCACCCCATAAATTTGTGCAGGCCTCCCATTTGCTCCACCAGCTCACAACCGGGCTGAACCATCAGATGGTATGTGTTGGACAAAATAATATCGCTCCGCGCTTCCTTGAGCTGCGCCGGAGACATATTTTTCACCGTAGCTTTAGTGCCACAAAATATATAATTCGGAGTTTCTATCGTTCCATGCGGAGTCTTCAAACGCCCCAGCCTTGCGCGGGATTTAGGATCACGCTTGGTTATTTCAAACATAAAATTTGAATAATCAGACATAGACTGTTTTCCATATACTACAACATAAAACCCGCTCTAAATACCAGTCGAGCGGGCTTTAATGAATTTTAATGTGTAATACTCAAAACTACGCAGCTTTTTCAGCGGTAGCTTCTTCTATTTGAGCTTTAATCGGGCGAAGAGCCGGATCAAGCTTGGTAATAGCAGTATTAATCAGATAGGCATCAAACCCACCTTTATGCTCAACAGTACGTAGTCCTGCCGTGCTAACTCTTACTTTTACCCAACGACCCAGTATTTCACTATACAAGCTTGTATCTTGCACATTCGGGAAGAAGCGACGTTTAGTCTTGTTCTGTGCATGAGACACATTGTGGCCTACTTGCGCATTTTTACCTGTAATCATACAACGACGGCTCATAACCATTCCTCATTTTTTAACAACCATTAACACTGCTCTTTGAAGCAGATGCGGAAAAATAGTCGAACTCACCTCTCAGAGTCAAGCTTTTCTATTAAAGAAATTGTCCCGAATATACATAAGCACTTAATATAGAAAGAAGAAATATTAAATGCGCTACTATATTTATAACAATCCCTCGTTTTAAGTGAAAAGCTTCTACTTTCGCACTTGCTCCATCCGGTCCAACCCACACTTTTCCAAGGGTCTCGCCAGAAACATCACGCACCGGCCCACCTAGTGAAACACCAAGCGACCAGGCTAAAGCACTCAACATTATTCCACCTTGCTCATATGGCACTTTGTCTTTTGCCTGCCACCATGCTTTCAAGCTCTGCACTGGATTGGCTGACGGTGCTACAGCGCTTGCCAGCGTATATAGCGCTCCACTAAATAGCGATGGAACGTAACCCAAAAGCTTTTCCACAGCCAACGCAGCTTTGCCGAACCCGCTGGTAAAACCCTGCTTGCCAAACCGCCACGAAGCAAACGAAACAATGCTGTATATAATAATAAACGGAACGCCGCCGATCAAGTACCAAATACCCGGCGCCACTAGCCCTTTATCAAAACTAATCGCAGAAAAGGCCAGCCCTTCACGAGTTATGCCAAAATCATCCACAGAATTTAAATTCAGGCGCGTAGATCTCGCAAGACCAAAATACCCACCTTCCACTTTTCCTTCTTTTTGAAGTGTAAAGTAAAGCTTTAACATCATGTACCAGATGCTTCCGGTACTAAGACAGGCAATAACCAAAAGCCCTTCGATAGCGCTGCTTCGCACAGTAAACTGCGCCATAGGCTTGCTAACTATCAACGCAAAAACAAGCAAAATAATAACAAACAAAGTTCCTCTGAATACAAGATCTCTGGTTTTCCGATTCGGCCTGTCGAGTTTATCACCGGCAAACCCGAACAATGCGTTATACACGCCCCATATAAAGGGATTGGCGTTTCCCGCCAAAGGCCCGCTAATCATACCTGCAATCGCTGTTATAAACATCGCAACCACAAGAAAAGGGATGCGCTGCGGATCCATGAAATATTCGTGAAAATTAAGATAATTATCGTACATAACAAGCTCTATGGCATGGGTAAAAAATGAAACGTTACTCTATCCGATACACTCTTCACAGGCAATAGACCTTCAATTCAGATCCTATTGTATTGAACTGCTAATATCACTAAGCTATATTGGTAAGGTTCAGTGCAGCGCTATTTCAATTTAATTACCAAGCACAACGATCTATTCGATTTTTCTGCGTAAATTTTATCATTCAGTAAGGACTACAGATGCTCTATGAACTTTATGAATTGCGGCATATGCTGGCAGCGCCTGTGCGTTTACCGGCTGAAATTTCGCGCGCTTTCTTTCAAAGTCCGCTTAATCCGCTTTCCATGACACCGGCAGGGCGTGCGCTCGCTGCTGGTGCAGAGATGATCTCGCGTCTGTCCCGTCGTTTTTCACGCCCCGCATTCAACATTAATCATACGATTATTGGCGGGAAAAGAGTTGCCGTAAAAGAAGATATTATTGCTGATCGTCCTTTTTCCCGTTTATTGCATTTCAAGCGCTCTATAAACAGAAACGACCCGCGAATTCTTATAGTGGCGCCGCTATCAGGGCATTTTGCAACATTATTGAGAGGCACTGTAAAAGATTTACTACCACATCATGAAGTCTTCATTACAGACTGGAAAGATGCCCGCGAGGTTCCATTGTCCGAGGGGCGTTTTGATCTCGACGACTCCATGGCTTATATTCACGATTTTATGAGCCTGCTAGGTCCTGAAACACATGTAATAGCAGTATGCCAGCCCGCCTCTTTGGTTCTGGCAGCCATCGCTGTTATGGCCTCGGAACGCGACCCGAACCAGCCAGCAAGCATGATCCTGATGGGAGGGCCTATAGATACGCGGGTATCAAAAACAAAAGTAACACAGCACGCGCAATCAAAACCTTTACGATGGTTTGAAGAAAACGTCATCCATACGGTTCCGTCATATTATCCGGGAGCAGGACGTCAAGTATATCCGGGCTTTCTACAGCTTTCGGGCTTTATGTCCATGAACATGGATTTACACGTAGACTCCCACATGAAGTTTTTCCAACATGCCATAACAGGGGACGGGGACTCAAACGAAAAACACCGCGTCTTTTATAATGAATTCCTGTCGGTAATGGATCTGACTGCAGAATTCTATCTCCAGACCATTTCCGAGATATTCCAGAAACAATCCCTGCCACGCGGCAAAATGAAGTGGCGCAATCCAAAGACAGGCGAACTACTGGATGTCAGCCCGCAAGACATACGCCACACGGCTTTAATGACCGTAGAAGGAGAGCTGGACGATATTTCAGCGCGCGGCCAGACAACCGCAGCGCATGAACTATGCCTGTCTTTATCACAACGCAAACAATATCACCACTTCCAGCTTGGCTGTGGCCATTACGGCATATTTAACGGCACTCGCTGGCAAAAAGAGATTATGCCGCGCATACGGCACTTTGTCCGCATGATTGATGAAGATAGAGACCCCGTACCGGACGCTGATCTCAAGAAAATCCCTGACCTCGCGCCAGAGCGCTTTAATCGTGACAAGCACGGTATTGTCGCTGTGCGGCGCTGGCTTAAAGAAAGCAGACCGGAAAGTTTCGAACAATGCCAACCTATTCAAGAAAATACCGAAAACAAGGCAAAGCCGGAACCCGAATTTTGTTTAACAGCGGAGCCACCAAAGCCCGCCACCGATAAACAAGTAAATCATCAAATAAAAGAAACGAAAGAAGACGTTACAATAACGGACACTCCAAAGAAAAAGAAAAAACCGCGCATAAATAAAGGGCACAAACCAAAAGTAAAAGTGACCCTGCCGTTGCTTGAGCCTTTGGAGAAAATTAATAAGCCCGACCCAAAAGCCAATGTCATTGAAGTCAGCTTTACGAAAAAAGAGAAAAAGACAAAATCAAGCTCTGATACAACTTCAAAAAGCACCCCTGCAAAAGTGGAGGTTGCCAATTCAAGGACAAAGACCGCAAATAAAACTACTGCTAAACCAAGGGCTAAGAATAAATCCAAACCAAAGAAGAGCACGGCAAAAACAAAAGCTAAGACAAACTCTAAAACAAACTCTAAAACAAAGGCTAATACAAAAAATAAACCGAACGATGATAAAAAACGCAAGGCCTAGTAAAGTAAAAAGACTCTGCTATATTCGCTTTTATGATCGAAGAGCTTGTAAGAGTTAAAAGAAGCAAGAAAGCCCGGCGCGTTGCGCTGCGACTGGATCCCGTCGAACGAATTATCAACCTAGTAGTGCCCGAACGCATGCCGTTAAAAGCTGCGTATGTCTTTGCCCGCAAACATGAAAAATGGGTGCTTGAGACTCTGGGCAAGCTCCCTAATGCCGTTATATACACTCATGGAACGGTCTTGCCGGTTTTCGGGGATCAGGTGCGGCTGGATATCACTATTGATCCGGCTCTCAAACGCACTACTTTAAAACAATGCGACGATGTTCTGTTTGTCAAAACTTATCAACAAGACCCGACAACCCGCATCACAACACACTTAAAGAAAATCGCCAGAGCCGGACTTGCCGACATTGCCTCTGAAAAAGCCGACATGATCGATAAAACAATTAAAAATGTGAGCATACGGGATACAAAAAGCCGTTGGGGAAGTTGTTCACAAGATGGCAAAATGTCTTTTTCATGGCGCCTTATGTTTGCACCATATACCGCCGCCGATTATGTAGTCGCCCACGAAGTCGCCCACCTTGTCCATATGGATCATAGCCGACAATTCTGGTCTCTATGTAAAAAACTATCCCTTGATTTTGAAGGTGGAAAACGCTGGATGAAGAAGAACGGCAATTCTCTTATGTGCTTTGGCCAAAAGTTATAAACAGATTTTAATCATAGCTACTTTGTCGCATATAGTCTAATGCGCTTTGCAAAATCACCTGCGCAGCAAGCTTATCAGTGACCCCTTTTTCTTTTGCTTTACGTCTGGAATAATCCACAGTTTCATCCACAAAGCTCTCCACAGATGCTGTGGATAAACGTTCATCACATAGCGCAATCCACACTCCCTCTTTTGGCCTCAAAGCCGCAGAAATCTGCCGCTCAAACTCGTGTGAAAAATCCCTCACCGACTGGCATTTCGCCCCCTCGCTGCCATCCATATGCAAAGGATAACCAACCACATACCCGCCGACCTCATAGTCACGAATAACTTTTTCCAGCTCCAGAATATCTTTGGTAAATTTTGTGCGTTTTATCGTAATTAACGGTGTCGCCAGCCCCTTTGCGCTATCCGCCAAAGCAAGCCCGATTGTCTTTTTTCCAACATCCATACCAAGAAGGCGAACTCCTTGCGGACATGAATTTGCTATATTTTCCAGTCTGTCAATCATCTTAACCTCTTGCACCTTATACAGCGCAGTGCTAGAAAAATCCAAAGGATTAAGTACATAAATATAAAGGACTGATAAACAATATGTCTTTAAGCAAAGAAGAAACCAGAAAAGTCGCAGGTCTTGCGCGCCTTCGTATGAACGATGAAGAGCTTGAACGCCTTGCTCCTCAACTATCTAATATCATTGGTTTTGTTGAACAGCTTTCCGAACTCAACACAGACAATGTTGAGCCTCTGGCCAATGTCGTAGATATAACACTTCCCCTTCGCGAAGATATAGTAACCGACGGAAATTGTGCCGACCTCGTATTAGCAAACGCCCCCGAAGAAACCCAGGGCTATTTCGTCGTACCAAAAGTGGTCGAATAATACATAAATAAGCAATTAAAAGCCGCAGGAAAGACAGTAAAGATGAGCACCCTTACAGACCTCACGATCGAACAAGCCCTTGAAGGACTAAAGAAAAAAGACTTCACATCAGTCGAACTAACTCAAGCTCACATTGACACGATGGATAAGCATAAAAATCTTAATGCTTATATTACCGAGACACCGGATATAGCTCTTGAGCAGGCAGAAAAAAGTGATAAAAAACGTGCATCAGGCAATGTCGGATTGCTTGAAGGTATTCCTTTAGGGATTAAAGACCTGTTTTGTACATACGACGTGCAAACAACTGCTGGCAGCCACATTCTCGAAGGATTTAAACCAAAATATGAATCCACCGTAACGACTAACCTTTTTAACAACGGCGCTGTAATGCTTGGAAAAACCAATATGGATGAGTTCGCAATGGGCTCTTCCAACACCACCAGCTATTACGGCAACACGATAAACCCATGGCGCCGCAAGGACGAGCCAGAAACAGAGCTTGTGCCGGGAGGGTCATCGGGAGGATCCGCAGCCGCTGTAGCCGCACATATGTGTATGGGAGCTACCGGAACAGATACAGGTGGCTCTATCCGCCAACCCTCTTCCTATTGTGGTGTTACTGGTATTAAACCAACTTATGGACGCTGTTCCCGATGGGGAGTGGTGGCTTTTGCATCGTCGCTTGACCAGCCCGGATGTTTTGCGCGCACAGTAAAAGATAACGCCATCTTCCTGCGTGCCATGGCTGGACATGACCCCAAAGACAGCACAAGCGCCGACAAGCCTGTGCCGGACTTTGCAGCAGCAATCGACGGCAACATCAAAGGCAAAACCATTGGTATTCCCAAAGAGTACCACATTGATGGTATGCCTGAAGAAATCATTAAAAATTGGGAACAGGGTAAAAAATGGCTTGAGGATGCTGGCGCTAAAACCGTTGAAGTCAGCCTGCCACACACAAAATATGCCATGGCAGCCTACTATATCATTGCCCCTGCTGAAGCATCTTCAAATCTGGCTCGCTATGATGGCGTCCGCTACGGCCCGCGCGCCAATGAGTCAGTTCTGCGCGACATGTACGACGTAACGCGCGCCGAAGGTTTTGGTGATGAGGTAAAGCGCCGCATCATGATCGGAACATACGCACTTTCTTCGGGATACTACGATGCCTATTATATCAAAGCCCAGAAAGCCCGGCGTCTTGTGTTACAGGATTTTATGAGAGCCTTTGAGATCTGCGATGTGCTTTTAACCCCTCCTGCACCATCTGCAGCTTTCCCGATCGGACAAAATGAAGACGACCCAATTAAAATGTATCTGGAAGATGCCTTTACCATTCCAGCATCCCTCGCAGGATTGCCAGGAATGGTCGTTCCTACCAACCTAAACAGCCAAGGGCTCCCTCTGGGTTTACAAATAATAGGTCGCCCATGGGATGAAGAAAACGTGTTTAGAGTTGCAGGTGCGCTGGAAAATCTGGCAAACTTTACAGCTCGCCCGCAAACTCTATTATGAGGAAAAGATTATGAAACACATAGCTTTGTTCGTCATGCTACTATGCATGCTCACCCCATGCATTGCTGCTAATGCACAAAAAGCAAATGACGAGGTGCAGTCTTTGGGTGAAATCCTCAACCCGAGAGCAAAAAATTCTGGCTCGGAACTTGGTGTCAAAGAAAGATCCAACCTTTATTTCAGAAAGTGCATGGCCACAGAAAGTCTGGCCTTTGACAATGAGGAAAAAGAAATCCTCTGTGCCTGCACTTCCGCCAAACTAGGGGAAATTATTACAGGTGAAGAATTTGTTGAACTATACAAAGACACAAAAGCGGGAGCCAATGCCCGAATGAAGGTTATAACCTACGCCTATACTGAGTGCATGAATTACGCCATTAAAAGCAAAGTTTATAAAGATTGCAGGGTCTTACCATTAATGGGGAAAATAAAACATGGTAAAGACTTTGTTTGCGAGTGTCTTACAAACCAACATGAAGATCTGGTAAACAAAGGAGCAAGCCGCATGATTATGGACGGGGTAAAACACGACCCCATGACTCTTAATCCGCTTGAATCCTATTTTACTACTGATAGCTACTACAATACTTTGGAAAATTACGTAAAAATCTGCAGGGCACGGCTTATGTATAACAAACATAACTAGTAAACAATTAATAACTTTTAAAAGGAATTTATTTAGACAATGGCTCAAATAATACAAGGCGAAACAGGTGAATGGGAAGTCGTCATTGGTATGGAGATCCATGCCCAGGTTATAGCTAACTCCAAACTTTTTTCAGGTTCCTCCGCAAATTTTGGAGCTGCACCAAACGCGCAGGTTTCCATGGTCGATGCCGCAATGCCCGGCATGCTCCCTGTATTGAACAAAAAATGTGTAGAGCAAGCCATACGAACAGGTTTAGGCCTTAACGCACAAGTAAACAAGCATTCCGTTTTTGCGCGCAAAAACTACTTTTACCCCGATTTGCCGCAAGGATATCAGATTTCCCAGTACGAACACCCCATCATCGGTGAAGGCAAAATAGAGATTGACCTGCTTGATGGTACAACAAAATACATCGGAATTACCCGTCTCCATCTGGAACAGGACGCTGGGAAATCTATTCACGACCAACACCCGAGCAAGTCTTACGTAGATCTGAACCGCTCCGGCTGTGCGCTGATGGAGATTGTGTCAGAGCCGGATATAAGAGGAGCCGACGAAGCCGCCGCTTATATCAACAAAATCCGCATGATTTTGCGTTATCTTGAAACATGTGATGGAAATATGGATGAAGGCTCCATGCGCGCAGACGTTAACGTTTCCGTCCGAAAGGCTGGCAATGAATACGGCACACGCGCTGAAGTAAAAAATGTAAACTCGGTCAAAGCTGTCGTGCAGGCGATTGAGCATGAGGCTCGCCGTCAGGTAGACCTAATAGAAAGTGGCAAAACTATTGTTCAGGAAACCCGTCTGTGGGATCCCGATAAAATGGAAACCCGATCTATGCGCTCCAAGGAAGAAGCCCATGACTACCGCTATTTCCCCGACCCCGACTTACTCCCCCTTGATATAGAGCAAGAATGGATCGACGAGATCAAAGCAACTCTTCCAGAACTTCCCGACGAGAAAAAACACCGCTTTATCGAAGAGTTTGGCCTAAGCCCCTATGACGCCAGCGTGCTTATAGCAGAGCGCCCGCGCGCGGCTTTTTATGAAACAGCAGCCAAAGGACATGACCCTAAAATGGCCGCTAACTGGGTAATTAATGAGCTTTTAGGCATTCTAAACAAACATGGCAAAACGATTATAGACAGCCCCGTTTCTGCTAAACAACTTGGCGAGTTAATAGGCCTTATCGCTGATGACACTATATCTGGCAAAATCGCTAAAGATGTTTTTGTTGAGATGTATAAATCCGGTAAAGACGCCGCCGTGATTGTCGAGGAAAAAGGCCTTAGACAAGTCACCGATACCGGAGCTATCGAGGCTCTCGTTGACGAAGTTATCGCCGAAAACCCTGATAACGTAGCCGCATATAAAGGTGGCAAAGACAAACTCTTTGGATTTTTCGTCGGACAAGTGATGAAAAAATCTCAAGGCAAAGCCAACCCGGAAGCCGTAAACAAGCTTCTGAAAGAAAAACTGGGTTAGCTTACTTAAATGGTTATTAAAGGACTATAAATTTAAGGAATCTGATTAATGACACAGTATGAATATAAAGTTGGTATTTACCGTGAAAGCATGATTGGCTCACTGTTTTTAGGCGGCTCAAAGGTTGACCCGGTTAAGTTCTCTGATTTTCTAAACCGTAATGGCGTCGAAGGCTGGGAAGTCGTAACAATGGAAAGGGAGAGCCGCCGCATGCTCCTGTTCTTTGAACGCGAAGCTTTCCTTGTCGTCATGAAGCGCGTGAAAAATGAAAATATAAAACGCAGCGCCATATCGAATGAACAAGGTGTTAATCATGCAGATTAATCGCACATTGCTTATATCCATCATCGTTATGATCGTTACTGCTGCATTTCTTTGTATTTTACAGTTATGGACAGAAATGATCCCTTGGGATTTCTTTATAAAAACTCTGATTACACTTGGAATTTTAACCGTTCTGGCCGGACTTGTAATGGTTGTTAAAGCCGATCTTGGCGCTCAGAAAAAATTGAAAGATGACAATTATCTGGACTAGATAATTACCTCTTCGAAATTTTTCTTGGTTTTTATCATCAACGCCTTTACAAAGGCTGTTTAATCGCCTAGTAAGAGCGTTACATTTTTATAGGAATATTTTGGTGTGGAGACGTGGCCGAGTGGCTGAAGGCGCGCCCCTGCTAAGGGTGTATGGGGTTTATAGCCTCATCGAGGGTTCGAATCCCTCCGTCTCCGCCATTTATACTTTTGCCAACGTTCTTTCATATTCATTATTAACCGCGAAACCCCTGTAAATAAAGGGGTTTTATTTTGCCTGCCTTCATCTGCGTTTACACATGACCGTTTACATCCGCAAGAATTGGGGGTAGGATTGGGGGTAGTTTAGACTTCGCACTGAAAGGCTACCCCCAAATGAAGCTAACAGACACAGCCTGCAAAAATGCAAAACCCAAGGAAAAGCCCTATAAGCTATCAGACGGTGGGGGTATGTTTCTGCACGTTATGCCGCATGGAGCAAGGCTTTGGCGTCTAAAATACCGCTATTTTGGTAAAGAAAAGCTTATTTCTTTAGGAGGCTACCCCCAAACCTCACTACAAGAAGCCAGAATAAAACGTGAATCAGCAAAGATTTTATTAAAAGACGGCACTGATCCCTCTTCCGCACGAAAAGAAAAAAAACGCCAAAAGCTCTTAAGCAATGAGAATACTTTTGAAAGCATTGCCTGTGAATGGCATGAACATACTAAGGCACGATGGACAGAAAATTACGCAAAAGACCTTCTGCACCGATTAAATGAGGACATGTTTAAAGAAATAGGACACATGCCCATACGCGATATTACACCGCCTGACATTCTGTGCGCAGTCCGCAAGATAGAAAGCCGTGGAGCATATGAAATGGCGCGGCGAGCTTTGCAGACTACAGGGCAAGTCTTTCGCTTTGCAGTCGCTACAGGGCGCGTTGCAAGTGATCCTACACGTGATTTAAAGGGGGCATTAAAACCGTTCAAGAAATCTCACTTTGCAGCCTTAGAGGCAAAAGACCTACCCGAATTTCTAAACACATTGAATAAGAACGAAGCGCGGCTATACCCCCAAACCATACGCGCAGTAAAATTATTAATGCTTACTTTTGTTAGAACAAGTGAACTAATCGGCGCAAAATGGGATGAATTTGACTTTGAAGCGAAGGAATGGAACATACCCCCAGAACGTATGAAGATGCGAAACCCTCATATTGTGCCCTTATCTTCCCAAGTAATTGAAATCCTGAATGAGCAAAAAGAACTAACCGGACAATGGGATTGGGTATTTCCTAATCAGGTACGCCCTAAATCCCATATGAGTAATAATACAGTGCTTATGGCTTTACGTCGTATGGGCTACCAAGGCCGCATGACTGGACACGGCTTCCGCGCTCTGGCTATGAGCACGATTAAGGAAAAGCTGGGCTATAGACATGAAATCGTGGACAGGCAACTCGCTCACGCCCCGCGCAACAAAGTAGACGCCGCCTACGATAGAGCAAAGTTTTTGGACGAACGCAAGGTCATGATGCAGGAATGGGCGAATTATCTGGATTCCATTGCCAGCGAAGGGAAAGTGATTTCTTTGACCGAAAGAAGAAAGAGAACAAAAGAGGGCCTCTGCTGATGGATACTGAACCGAACCTATTCCAGATAAGCGATTTTAAAGAAATAGAAAAGTTTTTTTCTGCAAAGAATTGTGGTTTGTACTTTGTAGGTTTAATTAGCAAAGTTTTTTCGACCCAGCGACGGGAGATATTTCTTATTAAATTAAATATAGAGGTAAATAAATATTTAATTACCAAGGAATATTCAAAAGATCCCACCCAAAAACAAGTTAAAGAAGAATGTATAAGTATCTACAAAAAAGTGGAAAAACTCCTATCTTCCCTGAATGAGCTACAAGGAGATGGTATGTATTTGTTTAGTGCTATAATGTCGGCCAAGGCTGGCTGTATCGCGACATACGAAATCGGGGATAAATTGCATGAAAATCTAGGAAATGAGATATATACGGAGTTGGATCAATTAATGAAAGGTCTAACTTGGCTTGAGGCCAACTTAAAGCCCTGTACTCAAGAAAACTATGAATATCCTTCTGCAATTGAAAATCAAGGAAGAAAGAAACCTGAAACATTTCTAATACAGAATATTTCGTCAATCTTATCAGAATATTTTAAGGTTGAAAATAATACGGGATATTCGCGGGGGGTTTATAACGATCAAAACTCTGCCTCAGGTTGGCGGATAGATTGTCTTGCTTATCTACTAAACTGCATAAAAATTCCGATGAGACGAAATCAAATTTTGGAGGCTGTCACGTCACCATAGGCACTCAGATTTTTTTTAGCTTCAGCTCCTATTAGATTCAAGCAATTCACACAGGTATCCTTTGATAAGTGCAGTGGTTCGCCACTGTTTGGTTTAACTATCAAAGGAAAAAAACATGACCCAATTATCTCTATCTATCGAAGAAGCCTGCGCCGCGACTGGTCTGGGCAGAACAAAACTTTACCAGCTCATAAACTCCGGCGAATTGAAGGCACGGAAGATCGGCAAACGGACAATCATCCTGAAAGACGATCTGGAAGCGTTTTTGAATGAGCTTCAATCATACCCTTCCGAAAATGCGGGGGTGTAGTCATGACAGACCAAAAGAAAGCCCCCAGCAGCGGCAACCGCGAAGGGGCTAAAAATAAGTTTGATACCAAAAATCTTAGCCCAGAACAGCTTTTAGAGCAATCAAAAAGGCTTACAGGTGACTTTGTTGTCTTCACTTACCAAGATGAGGGCGGCAATGATCGTCACGGTGTTTTGTTCGACCGCTATAAGAAAACGGTTCTTGCAATACACAAGGAGGGATCAAAGGGATTAACTGTTAAGCAGGCAACATATGACGGCCCTCGTTTGCGCTATATCACACAGCATATCCACGATATTAGAGTCAAGAAAGGTTACGGCTTTGACTTTATAACAACAGAGCCTGTTGAAGTTGGCGGCGTTAAACCTATAGCGTTATATCGCCTCACCCCTTCTTTTAAAGTTATTGCGGCAGGAGTGCGTTAATCATGGAAGAAGTTTTTAAAAATGCCTTAGACCAGGCCAGACTATCCACAAAAGAGTCAATAATTTCAGACAGTAAAATCCATCGCTTCCACATTGAGGGCGATAAAAAGCAATCAAAGAACGGCTGGTATGTTCTTTATGCCGATACAATTCCTGCCGGAGCCTTTGGGTGCTGGAAACGCGGCATAAATCAAACGTGGTGTTATCGTAATTTACGAACGCTTAGCCAAAGCGAGAAGAAAAAATTCCAGAAGCAAATGCTGGAGGCCAAAAAACAGCATGAAGCCGAAACTAAAAAACGGCAAGCAGAAGCAGCAAATAAAGCGCGATATATCTATAAGAAAGCAGAACCCACAAAGGATACACACCCTTATCTAGTGAAAAAATCCGTTTCGGCGCATGAGCATATGAATGCCACAAAAGACGGTGCGCTGCTCATTCCTTTGATGGATATAGAAGGCAATATTCATAGCTTGCAATTTATAGACAGCGATGGAAACAAGCGCTTCCTTGGTGGGGGCAGGATAAAAGGTTGTTTCTTTGGCATATCGGGCGATACAGACTCGCTTTGTATCTGCGAGGGGTATGCAACTGGAGCCTCTATTCATAAGGCTACAGGGCACTCTATCGCCTGCGCAATGAATGCCGGAAACCTTATGCCCGTGGCATTGGCGTTTCGCAATAAATACCCTGATATGGATATTATAATCTGCGCGGACAATGATACTGCAACAGAAGGAAATCCCGGCCTGACCAAGGCTAAAGAAGCTGCCGCCGCTATCAATGCAAGGCTTGCTATCCCACCAATATCCGGCGATTTTAACGATTATTATACTGGAGGTCATAATGTCTAATGACCCGATTGAAAACGCTGTAACCGTTGCTGAAACCAATGAAGAAGCCATTGCAAGGTTGGCGCAATTACAACCGCTGGATTACGAAACCGTGAGGGAAAGCGAAGCCAAAAAACTTGGTATCAAGCGCGTAAGCGTTTTGGACAAAGAAGTTGAAAAAGCCAGAAAGCAAGGTGAAGAGAACTCAGAAGTAAGTATATTTCCAGAAACAAACCCATGGGAAGAACCAATAGAACTGGCCGAATTGCTGGAGGATATTCGCGCCCAAATTAAACGCTTTATCATCTGCGCCCCCGAAACGGCAAATGCAACTACGCTCTGGATTGCCTTCACATGGGTTATAGATCATGTGCAAGTATCACCGATTGCGAATATTACCGCGCCGGAAATGCAATGCGGAAAAAGCCAGCTTCTTTCTGTTATTAGTGCAATGGTCAAAAAACCAGCGATTGCAGCCAATATTTCGCCGTCCGTTGTATTCCGTGTGATTGAAAAATATTGCCCCACTCTTTTGATTGATGAAGCAGACAGCTTTATGAATGGCAATGAGGATTTGCGCGGGATTATTAATTCCGGCCATACCAGACAAAGCGCGTATGTTTGGCGTTCAGTTGGCGATGACCATGAGCCAACACAATTTAGCACATGGAGCGCAAAAGCCTTATGCGGTATTGGTGCGCAAGCTGCCACAATTATGGACAGGTCAATTATTCTGGAGCTACGCCGCAAATTACCTCATGAAAAAGTAGAACGCTTGCGCCATGCTGATAAACAAGAATTCTTGAATATCAAACGCAAACTTGCCCGCTTTGCTCTGGATAGCGGAGAAGCAATAGAAAATTCCCGCCCTGCTTTGCCGGATGCATTGAGTGATAGGGCGCAGGATAATTGGGAACCTTTATTAGCGATTGCGGATATTGCAGGAAATCATTGGCCGGAAACAGCAAGGCAATCAGCAATGGCAATATACGCCAAAGGGCAGGATGATGACAATCAAGCCCCCGGTATCATGCTTCTGCACGATATTCAGGATATTTTTGAAGGTGAAAAATTACGCATCAAAATCACAAGCGCAGACTTATTGGAAAAGCTATTACATCTGGAGGATAGACCGTGGAGCGAATGGAATAGAGGCCACGCGATCACGTCCAACAAAATAGCCCGATACTTAAAGCCCTTTGGCGTATCCCCTAAAACCATTCGTACAGGCAGCACTACAGCAAAAGGTTACATGAAGGATGATTTTGAGGATGCCATCACCAGATACATACCTGTTCAAAGCGTAACACCGTCACAACCTAATGAAACCAATACTTACAGCAGAATCCAGACCGTAACAAACATAGCAAATGTTACGAATGAATTCCTGCCGGAAAGCCCAGAAAACAGCCATTGTTACGGCGTTACGGCTTTAATCGGGGTAAGCGGTGAAGCGGAGGAATTCTAATGCTGGTGAGTGAATTAATCCACAATTTACAAATGCGCGGCCTGTCTATGCAAGCCGAAGACGGTAAACTGTATATAAGCCCAAAAGACAAAATACCGGACAGCTTACGCCCGCGAATTCGCGAAATGAAAGACAAGCTGATCTTGTTTATTGAGCAATGGGAAGAACGCGCCGCGATCATGGAATATGACGCTGGCCTATGGCCTAATTTTACGCCGCCCTTGACAAGGAAACAATATTAAATCTAAAAACGTATTAAAAGTTGGTTCTTACAGGTGTTTTATATACTTAAGGAAAAATAAGTATCAGAAAAAAGGAATAAACAAATCATGAAACACTATTTTCCTTTATTGGTTCTGATCTTATTAAGTGCTTGCACGACATGGACGCCCGAACAAATCTCAAGTGCTTCCGATACTGCCTTATGTAGTCATTATAACAATGCTTTACTTTACAGAGGAACAGCAGTTGATTTAACCGACGCGACAGAAATTGAAAAAGAGCTATCTAAAAGAAATTTAAAATGCCCCAAAATAATTAACCATCATACACAAAATACATCAGGTGATTTATTAAAGGGACTAACTATGCAAACTGCTTGCGGGAACAATGGTTTTTGTCTTGGTGGTGTAGCAAAAGGAATGGCAGCAAGAAACGCGGCAGAAAATGGCACAGCAACAAGCACTATGACTAACGATAATTTAAGTAAATACAGGATACAGGTAGCTATTAATGACGAAACTTTTATTATCAACAGCCAAAAATTCACAGCAAAAACATACTGTTTCGGACACTGGGTTAATGACAATGTTATCTTTTTAGAGGGAAAACCAAATGGACTTTGTACAAGTGCAAAATTCTATAATTTAAACAGAAAGAAAGAGTGTTCTGTCTGGTGTGAAATGTGAAACCCTTAGACAATAAAAATATTAATGCGATGTGCACATAAAAAAGTACATTTTTTAATATGAATATCGGGGGTTATATTTATACATCAAGTAATAACAAAAGCCGCAGATACACCTACTTAAGACACAAAAACACAAATAGTTTCTTTTACTATATCAGTGATATGGTTAAGCATAACAATGTATATTAGTGGTACATATATACCCCATACCCCACCCCTTGGATATTGTGTATTACTACTAGCACCCGTCTTTGTTCCAGCCGAAAACTTATGGGATTACCCCCATATAAACCAGCCCACAAGCAAGCCTACTATAGCACCGGAAAACGCACAGGCGGTATAAGCAATAATAAATGGTGATTTGTTATCATCTTCAAACATGGTATTATCCTTTCATCGTTTTTTATTCCAATGAAAGAACGCTGATATTAAGTAGTAAGAAATCAATTTGGGGGTATGATTGGGGGTATATCTAATTTTCTAACCACATATTTTATTTTAAAACATATGGTTAAGCATTAAATATGACTGCCTCCGTCATTTATTAAAAAAGTCCCTTTATGGGGCTTTTTTGATGAATAACGAAGTGGGGTTCGAACCCGGCAAAGAGAGTTCGACAACTAAGCTTAATGAACGCAAATGAAATGCAGCGTGAATTTAGCGGTTGCCACTTTTGGAGGGGATCAAAAGACCCGAACAAAAGAAATCCCTCCGTCTCCGCCATTTATTAAAAAATCCCGTCCTTGTGACGGGGTTTTTATAAGCGGAATGCAATACGCAAACCCTAATAATAAACATCTGAAATTTAAGAAAAAATTGGAGAATGGCGCGCCCGAGAGGATTCGAACCCCTGACCTCCTGATCCGTAGTCAGGCGCTCTATCCAGCTGAGCTACGGGCGCACAGAATATTTATGTCTCCGCAAGGTCTGAGGAAGATACTTTAAAGACAAAGCTATTGCAAGAATTTATAACAAAAAAATGCAATCGCCAGAAATTTTTTGTAACAGGCATTTTTATATAGTAGCCTGCTCTCAGATTTTTTTAAAAACGCACTGCTTAAATTTATAAATCTATTATAACAATGTTGTGAAAATGCATATTTTAAATCTTATCAAGAAATTGAAAACAAATAAAAAAAATCATGGGGAAGCGGCGATTGTTGCTGTGACATCCCAGAACTACAGAACCGTAACAAAGCACGCTGGCTTAACGCGGAAGCTTCTGGTTTACGAAGTAAATAATAAAAAGATCAAAGAGATTGAGCGCATAAGCCTGCCCAAAGAAAACGCTCTACACACTTGCAAGCCAAGTGTAAAGCATCCGGTTGATATTGCTGATATTATTATTTGCGGATCATGCGGCGAAGACTTCGTTAGCAAGATGAAGGCGCGCAATATAAACGTTAGTGTAGCGACTAAAGCAGACCCCATCGAAGCCATCAAAGAATATTTTGCCAATGGAGAAAAGCTCGATACTTGCGACGGCCCTCACCAAAAGGTCATAAAGCGCCACCCGAACTGCCCCCACAACAAAGATCATGAAGAACCCGAAAACATCAAAACAAGCCCTTAAATCCGTAGGCTTCATTGGTAGTTAATGGCGGAGAGAGGGGGATTCGAACCCCCGATACGCTTACACGTATATCGGTTTTCGAGACCAACGCATTCAGCCACTCTGCCATCTCTCCGCACTTGCCATAGCGTCTCCAGCAAGAAACAATTTCTTATCATGTTTTGCTTTGACTTCGAAGAAATATTTATTTATCTAAAACACCAGTCCTAAAACATCAATCGGGGTGTAGCGCAGTCTGGTAGCGCGCATCGTTCGGGACGATGAGGCCGGAGGTTCAAATCCTCTCACCCCGACCATTTTCATTTATATTTTTGTTATTATTCCAACATTGCTATACTCTTCCCCTGATATGTATTAGAATCCAAAACCTGAAAAACCATGTGTAAAAAAACAGGCATAATGTGAGCAACTCAATGACGCATCACAGTACTAACAGGGTAAACGGCGCAACTTCTTCTGCGTGTGATTCTGGTAATGACGAAGAAAAAGTCATTGTCCGTCTGGCAACCGGCTCCGAAGAAATTGAAATGGCTCAAAAACTTCGTTATCTGGTGTTTTATGAAGAAAACGGTGCCACACCTACCGATGAAATGCGTAGGCTTAAACGCGACCTTAACCCGCTTGACGAAATTATGGATCATCTGGTTGTTATTGTAAGTGACCCCGACACGAATAAAGACAAGATCGTTGGCACATACCGCCTTTTCCGCCAAAGCGTTGCTCACAAGCACGGGCAATTTTATTCAAGTTCTGAATATGACCTGACCAAAATGATTAACAGCAACAAGAACCTGCTGGAGCTTGGTCGCTCCTGTGTTCTGGCTGACTACAGAACCAAGCCGATTTTGAATTTGCTTTGGGAAGGAATTGCAGAGTACATCACCGACCACAATATAGACCTCCTTTTCGGCTGCGCGAGCTTTCACGGAACAAGCGTTGAGTCTATATCGCAACAGCTTTCCTACCTGCACCATTTCCACAGCGCGCCGGAAGAATTGCTCCCCCGCTCTTTGGATAAACATTATATAAACATGAACATTCACCCGAAAGAGTCCCTCAATCAGCGGCGGCTTTTTGCTTCCCTGCCCCCACTTATTAAAGGTTATTTGCGTGTAGGAGCTACAATCGGCGACGGCGCATATATAGACCACCAGTTCAACACTATTGATGTATGCATTGTTCTGCAAACCGAGCATGTCACCGAACGCTACCGCAAATATTATGAACGCAAAATCCAAAAGACCATCCCTGGCCAAAAACAGGCTTCATAAATTTCGACTGTCAGGAAGAAAATTTTTCATGAGCACCATTAAAGCAATCCTGAAATTATTGTTATTTGCGATTGTAAGCATCGTTATTGTTACATTACAGCTCATTGTTCTGGCATTTAATAACGGCCCTGCCGCGTACATAATCCCCCAACAATGGCACAGAATATTATGCTTCGTATTTGGAATTAAAATTAGAATCACCGGAGAGCCATATAAAAACGGGCAGGTGATATTTGTTTCAAACCACATATCTTATCTGGATATCCTTGTGCTCGGCACAGCCTTGCGCGCTTCTTTCGTCGCCAAAAAAGATATTGCCTCATGGCCCGTGTTCGGCTTCTTGTCAAAACTACAGCAAACGGCCTTTATCAGCCGCTCTCACATAGATGCAAAAAAAGAAAAACATGCTCTGGACACCATGCTTGCCAGCGGCAAAAGCCTGATTATTTTTCCGGAAGGAACTTCCACAGATGGCCGCGAAGTCATTCCTTTTAAATCCAGCCTCTTTGCCATTGCGCTAAGAAATGAAAATAACAGCGACATATTTATCCAGCCAATAACTCTTGCAATGCAAAGCGTAGATAAGCATGATGTTGTAACGCAAGATGATCGTGATCTTTACGCTTGGCACATTAACATGACAACACCGCTGGCAGAGCATTTATGGCGTTTTGCGAAATCCAGAGGCGCTGAAATCCACCTTTATTTTCATACGCCTGTGGATGCAAATGAATATACTGATCGAAAAATACTTGCCAAAACATGCCACGAGGCCGTATCCAATGGATTAGTGAATCACAAAAATAAAAAACAATAAGGATTAGACGTATGAGTTTTACACCCGAAGAAATGTCAAAACTGAAAGCCTATATCGAGAGCGTATTTAAATGCTCCGGCATAACAGTCATGAAAAGAGAGAAAACCGAGGATTCCATCGAAGTTATGATGGGAGGAGAGTTTATTGGCATTATTTATAAAATTATCGATGAAGGCGAAACTTCATATAATTTTGACATGGCCATTTTGGACATCGATCTAGACGGTTTTTAGCAACAGCGCTACAGCAGATACAGCAAATATAGATATGAAGAAAAACGCTCAAATCTTACCAGTTACGAAAAAGGTAAAGATTCGTTACGTCTTGATAACAGCTTTATCTATACTGGTAATTTTTATATTTATACCACAAGCTGTCTTTGCCCTCGAAGATCTATCATACACCCCTGCAAGTGATGGCAGCCCGACCCTTCGCCTTCAGCTCGACGATTTTTTGGAAAAAAACTTCAACAGCGATTCGTCCCGATTTGTGATGAGCAGCACGGATTTAAATGGGGATAACCTGTTAGAATACATTCTTAAACGGAAAAACTGTGGGCAATACACAAATATCTGCACATACCTTATCATTGCAGAGAAAAAAGAAGGCCTGACCTTGCTTTCAAAGATCAGTGCCCATAATCTAATGGTGGGAGACGGAAAGAGTTATGGAATAAAAAATCTTTTAGCCTTTAAAAATCCGTCAAATGCCTATGATTTTGACATATATATGTGGTCGCCACATGAAAAGATGTATATACTGAAACCCGATAAAAAAAGGGATTAAGCGATATTGTGTTGAAACGGTCTACTTATATCGTTGTTTTATTGTGTAACGTTATGTTCTTTGCTGGAGCACTCGCCCTAGGCTTGCTCTTGGGATATAAGTCGGCAAGCGCCGCCTGCTCTCCGGGTATACCTTGCACAGATTACGACTTGTACACAGATTGGAACGCTGGCCACGACCCTGCCCTCAATGCTTTAAAATCAGGCAAAACCTCAAATTTCTCCGAAAGCACCTGCGACGGTAACTTCATGAACCAGATCTACAGCAAGGCCTACATGGAAGGCCAACGTCAGGTCATCATGAGTGAGCAAATTATCCACAAACCGGACAGCGTTCTGGAATACACCTGTTTTGACGGATACATCAGTTTGGCGGCTACTGTCGAAAAAGAGTTTTCCTACACAGATCGCTGGAAAGACGACTATGAACAGGACCGTGAAACCGCCGATGAAACAATTACGGACACATTTGATGTCTACAGGGAATACTTCAATGACGACGACACAAACTGCCCTCCCGGTGGAGACCCGGAATTATGCGTAAATAACCTTTCAGAAGCGCTGAGTTATATCGTAAGAGATACACTTAATTCCTACCTCAGCAGCAATTTTTCCCACACTTACCTTGGCGAAGCAACAACCATTGATGCCTCCAGAGGGTCTATCGCCTCATGTTCTGATATGGCCACAGTGTGGAGTATAGCCAAATGTCTGGACTTCGGGGAAGATGATCGTTTCAGAACTTTCCGTGATCTTGTTAACGCCGACCCCCGCTCAATTCCTAAAGAGTGCTCGCCCGGATTTAGTTTCACCGACGATATCGAAGCGGGTGTTAACAGTACAAAACTTGACACCACCGGTCCGAGTAGCGCTTCTGCATCAATATCTCCCCAATGTCCGCCAGAGGCAATACCGGAGTTTACCCCGAGCGTAAACACAGACTTGTCTGACAACATGATACGTGTCGCTAATAACTGCTCAAGCCCTGCAGGCTCCGGGGAACATGCCTATTCCATGATGGATCTTATAGAGCTTCGCGATTACCTTATTCTGGGTGCCGGCACAAACTCCCGACGATATATTCCCGGCACAGGTGGAAGCGCAAGTGGTACAACAACATGTGCCCCTCCCATCCCGACAGGAATTCCGGTTATTACTTACGAGCACGACATGAGCATGATGGCGTTTTTTGCTATCCCGGAATTCCCTCAATCTGCACAAAGGGAAAAATTCATACACTATGAATATATTTGCCCTAACCCGGGATGTTTCTATAGACCAAACAAAGTGCAGATCTCCGAGACTGCGGCTTTGCCAAGAAGTACGCCAATTGGTTCATGTGTTCCATATTAAAGGAGCAATAGTAAAAATTCAGGTATGACTGAGAGTTAAAAGTAAAAAATATTTTGATAGAAAAGCCATTTGCTAAAAAAGCATAAGTTTGTATAGAATGTTAAAGCTAATGGCTATGCCGTTAAGGAAGAGAAAAAGGGATACACGTAATGAAATTGAGTATAAAAATGGTTATCAGGCTTTGCCTCGCAATAGCAACTTTCATGTCCTTGCCTCTTATACTGGATAGCCAGCAAGTTCAGGCTGCAAGTGTAATCGCAGATACGCCTTGTGACCCCCAATATTATGAATCTCTTTCTGCCAGAGCATGGCTTGAGGCACAGCGTGAGATAACACAAAACCAAAACCTTATTTTAAAACCGGACAGCGTCTTTGAATATACATGTTTCGACCGTCTGGTTCGGGAGCTTGCAGACCACGCGGACGAAATGTTTAGTGAGACAAGCCGTTATGGAAATCCATTGGGGTCATCAAGCATGGATTCTGCATTACAAAGCCTTGTGGGAACCTCCCTTATTGCCTACATAAACAATAACTTTGGTGGCGTCTCCACTCCGCCCCCAGCACCAGCTCCACCACCTCCGGTCGTAACCTCATACAACCTTTTGGCTGGACACCCCGCTGCTACAGGTATTTATCACTCACCCAGATCTATTCATGATGTAACATCATATAGCTGTGATATTATGTCTCGCGTATGGCAGGCCGCAAAATGTATAAACTTCATTGCCAACGCCAGCTATGACGGATTTTTTACATTTGCGGAATATGCAAATGCAACAACTGATAAACGTCGCCTGCCATCAGCCTGTACACCAATTACGAGCAACTGGAGATCCAATCTGCAAACTGCATTAACATCTGGTCCTTGGTCAAACGACCCTGTTCAAACATATTTTAGTCTTACAAGCCCGCCATCTTGTTCAGGCGCAACCTGCCCATGTAGCGGAACTCCTATTCCGACTGGTATCAAGGTTATCCGCACAGGGTACAACGTTGACGAATATGATGAAAAGATATGTCTCCAGCCGGGTTGTCACTATCATCCAGGGCCTGCCGATGATCTTGCGCCAGGCATTTCAGGCCCCGCAGCAGGATGTTATGGTCGCTAGCAGATAGGCCGCGCGACCGACCGCCCCACAGAGGAAACCCAGGCATGTACAGCTTCTACAGGCTATTGACATATATTTGTAGCCCTCTAATCCCCTTGTTTATGCATTACCGAAAAAGAAAAGGTAAAGAAAACGAGCGGAGCATGGCCGAAAAATGCACAAGAGATTTTTCTCTTCCCCGCCCCGCGGGCAATATTAATCTTCTATGGATACATGGAGCCAGCGTTGGAGAAGCGCAATCCTCCCTTATACTTATCGACCATTTGCTTGAGGCTTATCCATCGCTTCATATTATCGTAACAACAGGCACGCTCACCTCGGCGGAGTTAATGAAAGACCGCCTGCCCGATCGAGCTTTTCATCAATTTTGCCCTCTTGACCACCCCGAATTCATAAGCAAATTTTTAAATCACTGGCGCCCCGATTGCGCAATCTGGATGGAATCAGAGCTTTGGCCAAACATACTTAATGAGTTAAAACAGCGCTCTATTCCTGCTATATTGGTCAATGCCCATATGTCTTCCAAATCATTTAAACTTTGGAAACGCTTTACCTCTTTTTCAAGGCATATATTAGATACTTTTGAAATAATTCTTTGCCAAAGCGATATGGACAAACAGCGCTTTGATCTTTTAGGAGCAAAGCAAAGTGTTGTAACAGATAACATCAAATACAGCGCCGCCCCCTTAACATACTCTGAAGACGACTTGATGCTTCTTCGCGACATTCTCGGCGAGAGGCACATTTGCCTTTATGCCAGCACCCATGAAGGAGAAGAGGTCAAAACTTTCAATATTCATGAGCGCCTGAAACAAAGCCTCCCGAACCTGCTTGGCATCATCGTCCCGCGCCACCCTGAAAGACGCAATGAGATATCCCGTCTATCCTCGAAATATGCTTTAAAGACCTCTTTCAGGGGCGAGAGTAAAACTCCCCCCAAAAACGACGATGACATATATATTGTTGATACTCTTGGCGAACTTGGCCTTTTTTATGCCCTAAGCCCTGTCGCATATATTGGCCGTTCACTCAGCAATGATGGCGGCGGCGGTCACAACCCGATAGAAGCAGCGCAACTCGGCTGCGCGGTTATTCATGGCTCTAAGATCCAAAACCTGCAAGATATCTATGACCAGATGCATTCTAAAAAAGCCGCTTTGGTTGCCAAAGATGAAGCAGAGCTGGAGCAAATTATTTCCGCTTTACTTACAGATCAGGACAAATGTGCTTCTCTGCAAAGATCTGCCTCTGCCTTTGCAAAAGAAAAATCCGGTGTAATTAAAACAATAATAAAAGAAATATCCCCTTATCTTGACTGCATATAAAATCTGTATTCATCTACCGGAAGATTATTTTTATCTGACTAAAAAAATTGCACATAGAGCATAAATATTATACTTATATATATAGCTTTGATTACACACGCATGAATATAGCGGTTAATGATGCCCATAAAGACGCCAAAATTCTGGTATTTAAATCCGGTAAATTTACGAGAAAAAAACCGGGTAGATTATATACTGACATGCGCACTAAAACCATTCAGCTTGCTCTACCAACTTGGACATTTCGCAAAACTCTCTTTTACCCGAACTCATAAATCTCCCATTCCCGTAATCTGCGTTGGCAACGTAACCACAGGGGGCAGCGGCAAAACTCCCGTTTGCATATCCCTGAACAGCCTAATAAAGAAATACGACCTGTTTTCCAACCCTTGCTTTTTGACCAGAGGATATGGCGGAAACGACCCAGGCCCCAGACGCATAAAGGATCATGACACGGCGCTAACAGTTGGCGATGAACCGCTACTACTTGCAAGTCACTCAAATACAATAGTTTCTGTGAACCGCCATTACGGTGCTAAAAAGGCGCACGATCTTGGATCTGACCTGATAATCATGGATGATGGTCTACAAAATCTAAGCTTGCGCAAAGACCTGAGCTTTCTTGTCATCGATGGCACACTTGGTTTAGGAAACCGTCAGACCCTCCCTGCCGGCCCTTTAAGAGAGCCTTTTACCATGGCTCTTAAACGCAGCGATGCTATCATTATTATCGGAGAAGACACATACGGTATAAAATCATTAATTCATACAAACATACCAATCTTTAAAGCCCGTATCAGCCCTGATGAACAAACAAACCCCATCTCGAAAGATATTTCCTATATCGCCTTTGCAGGCCTCGGCA
This sequence comes from Alphaproteobacteria bacterium, assembly GCA_018399685.1. Classification (GTDB taxonomy): domain Bacteria; phylum Pseudomonadota; class Alphaproteobacteria; order Micavibrionales; family Micavibrionaceae; genus UBA1672. The sequence continues at coordinate 67,723 of JAGYOK010000005.1, forward strand.
CACCGGAAAAATTTTTCAATACCTTGCGTGCCGACGGATTTAATCTCACCGATACAATAGAATTTGCCGATCACCACCTATACTCGGATGATGATATTAAGCGCCTCCTTGAAATGGCTGCCAGCTCCAAATCCAGACTAATCACAACAGAAAAAGATTACGTACGCCTTCCCGGCTCATTCAAAAAACAGGTATATAAATACTCTATAACTTTAAAATGGGATGATGAATCCGCGCTTGTTCATTTTATAGCAGGAAAAATAAAGCAATAACTCCAGATACAATATATAGTGCCATGCAATGAAAAAGATTCGCTATATTCTCGAAGCACTCTTCCTGTATTTGCTTTTTGCGGTATTTGGATGCATGCCTGCAAAAACAGCCTCTAATATCGGGGGATGGATTGGCCGCACTATTGGTCCCAAACTTGCCGCCAGCCGTAAGGCACGCAAGCACATTAAGATGGCGATGCCTGAAACCAAAGATGAGCGCGTCGAAGAAATCATCCAGGGTATGTGGGAAAATCTGGGGCGCGTCATTGCCGAATACCCGCATCTTGAAGAAATCAGCCGCAAATACACGACTTTCGAAAATGAGAACCGCCTGCTTTCTTTGCTAAAGAATGAGGGTCAGCCTCTCATTTTCATTGGCGGTCACTTGTCCAACTGGGAAATCAACTCCATAGCCCTGCTCACCCACCACAATAAAAAGGTCGATGCAACCTACCGCCCGCCTAATAACCCATGGGTCGCACGATTGCTGGACAACGCCCGCACTCTTAAAGGGCGTTTAAAGGCTTACCCCAAATCCACCAAAAGTGGCCGTAAAATAATGCAAGCGCTGAGGCAAGGCCATACACTGGGCATCCTGATAGACCAAAAATATAATGAGGGCATAGAAGTCCCATTCTTTAATATGCCAGCCATGACAAACCCCGTCGCTGTACGGCTCAGCCAGCGTTACCGCTGCCCGCTCGTGCCTGTCAAAAATATTCGCGGAGCAGATGGCTGCTCTTTCAGGATTATCACTTACCCGCCTTTGGAAGTATTTCATCCCGATGGCACGCCTCGTCCCGTTAAAGACGTTTTGAAAGAAGCTCATATCCTGCTCGAAGCATGGATAAAAGACCACCCTGAGCAATGGCTCTGGCTGCATCACCGCTGGAATGTGTAAAAAGAGCTAACCCGTTTTGCAATAAGGCTTATTACCGTTATGATAGTCATCTATAACGCGCCGCGTAATTGCCTCTAACTTACCCTCAGCCAGATAACACCCCGCAGCAGAGAGCATTTTTTTGTTACATATAGTCTCTAAAAACAACAATATATCTTCTGGAAGTGAGCGGTATAAGCCGGCTTCTTCACTAATGGCCAGAGATTCATAACGCGTAATATCATAATCAACCGCCGCAGAGTTCATTATATCCGCCTCTTGCAACATCACACACAACAAGCATAAATGACTCTCCTCCATCAGCACGGATATTTCTTCATGAAGCTTTTCCTCGTCTTCATTTATATTTGAAACATCCTCATCCATACCAAAATGGAATTCATATGCCGTTCGGAGTTGGCTAACCGGACTAATCGGATCACCAATAGGAGAAACATCCGTAGTTATAAGCATAACTTTAATATCTTCCAGCATTTCTTCATCAAGCCCGGCTGCCGCCAGATACGGATATGCATAAGAAAATGAACGTTTTTCAATCATCGCCAGATGGTATTTGTGGTCTACAATATTTCCTTTACCTTCATGGCCGATATCATGAATGCACGCAGATATAACAAGCTTGGCAATATCAGATTTTTCAAGTAAATGACTTGTCCCTTTAAACAAAATGTTGTTATGCGCCGCAATCATCCGCACAACATGTAGTAAAACTTTACGAAAATGTAGATTATTATGATAAGGCAGATCATTTGGAAATTCTGCCAGAACGCCCGCCACCAGCATCGCTCTAACCATTGGCTCGTCCGCAGGATCTTTAAGCTCGATAACGCCACCTTTGCCGGAGATAAACCCGAATTTCTCCAGCGCTACAAGAACCATAGAACCAGCATGAAACAAATCTTTCCCCTCATGCCAGCCCCGCACAAGATTACAGGTTTCATTCGCTAATTGTACGGCATTTTCATTGCTGGAGAAAATATAAGCCAACCGCGCCTTTGCCAGCGCATAATCACTATTCAAACGTTCTTCTTCCTGATTTACAAGCACAGAAAGCTGACCTTCATCAAGCCACATATCTTCTAACGCATCCAAATCAATATCAGAGAAAAAAGACTGCAAAATATTCGTTAGTTTTACCTGCATTATTCTGGTGTTCTAAACATTGATGCGAGTCATCAGTTGGAGTTAAAATTCATTAAATAACAATTATGTATGTTATATGTATGTAACATAAAAAAATGGAAGGACAAAGTCATACAAGACAATATAACATGAACATATGCGCCTCCATAGCCACAATTTCCAAGAGTGTAATTGATTATTGTCGATATTTAAGGCTATAAACGTTGTTCGTGGTTTTTAATGACGACAAAAAATAGTTAACAGTTAAGTACATGGACAAGCAAATGACCTCAACACAATGGAGCCCTGAGAGCTGGAGAAAAAAACCTGCAAAGCAGCTTCCATCTTATAAAGATGGAGCGTTGCTAAAACAGACTGAAAATGAGCTAAAGAAGTTCCCTCCACTTGTTTTTGCCGGAGAAGCCCGCGACCTCCAGTCTCGGCTTGGAAATGTTGCCCGCGGTAATGGCTTTTTGTTACAAGGCGGAGATTGTGCTGAAAGCTTCGCCGAATTCAACGCCAACAAAATCCGCGATACGTTTAGAGCCTTGCTGCAAATGGCTGTCGTTATGACCTATGCTGGCTCTATGCCGATTGTAAAAGTAGGGCGCATGGCAGGCCAGTTTGCCAAGCCCCGCTCCAGCGATAATGAAACACAGGGCGATATTACCCTGCCAAGCTATCGCGGCGACTGTGTTAACTCGCTTGATTTTACTGAAGAGGCTCGTGAGCCGGATCCCCGTCGCATGATTTCCGCTTATAATCAAGCAGCAGCCACACTCAACCTGTTACGTGCTTTTGCTACTGGCGGCTATGCAAATCTTAACAAAGTGAGCCAATGGAACCTCGACTTTGTCGCTGACAGCCCACTTGGCGAACGTTACGAAGCTTTGGCAACCCAGATCAGCGATGCACTTAACTTCATGCGCGCTTGCGGCATCACAGCCGAGAATGTACCAACAATTAAAAAAACCAACTTTTACACATCTCATGAAGCCTTGCTCCTCCCATACGAGGAATCCCTTACCCGTCAGGACAGCTTAACCGGAGACTGGTACGACACCTCCGCGCACTTCCTTTGGATCGGCGCACGTACACACCAGCTGGAAAATGCGCAAGTGGAGTTTGCCCGCGGAATCAAAAACCCGATCGGCCTTAAATGCTCTCCCGCTATTGGAACGGATGAGCTATTGCGCCTGATTGAAACTTTGAACCCTGATAACATTCCGGGACGCCTGACGCTTATTGCCCGTATGGGATATGAGCAGGTTGAAGAAAAGCTTGCACCGCTCGTCCGCGCAGTCAAAAGCGAAGGGCGCAGCGTTGTCTGGTCTTGTGATCCGATGCACGGCAACACAATCAAGTCTTCCAGCGGTTTCAAGACCCGTCCGTTCGATAATGTTCTAGCGGAAGTCCGCGGCTTCTTTGCCGTTCACAAGGCAGAAGGAACGCATCCGGGTGGCGTTCACATTGAAATGACCGGCCAGAATGTTACCGAATGTGTTGGCGGCGCCGAAGCTATTGGTGACGAAGACCTCTCAAGCCGCTATCATACACACTGTGACCCGCGCCTGAACGCCAATCAAGCGCTGGAGATGGCTTTCCTTATCGCTGACGAGCTTAAAAACATTCGCCGCGAACCGGAAAAAGAGAAAGACTTCACCACTGCACAATGGTAATTAAAGGTAGTAAAAAAGATGGCTGCCAAACCTGTAAACATCACCTGCGCGCAAGCAAACCCCACTGTCGGCGACATTAAGGGCAATGCGCGCATTATGCTTGATATATGGAACAAACACGACAAAGCCAGCGACCTTGTCCTGTTCCCGGAGCTGTTTTTATGCGGCTATCCTCCCGAAGATCTGGTATTAAACTCGGCATTCATTTCCGCTTTGGAACAAGAAGTCATAGAGATTTGCAAACAATCCAAATCCTTCCAGAGCGCCGCTCTTATACCTACAATCTGGCGGGTTAACGATGTAATCACCAACGCTGCTTTACTGGTTGAAGCCGGTCAAATTCGCCATATTTTCTATAAACACAAGCTTCCCAATAACAATGTTTTTGACGAGCCGCGCACCTTTTCCCCCGGCCCTTTGCCACTGCCCTATAACTTCCGCGGGCATTCCCTTGGCATCATGATTTGCGAAGATATCTGGCATCTTGAGGTTCCTATGCACCTTAAAGAAAACGGCGCCGAAATTCTTATTGTCATCAACGGCAGCCCGTTCCATATTCATCAGCAAAACGAGCGTTACAACGTCACCCAACCGGCAGTCACACAAACGGGGCTGGATCTCATATACCTTAATATGACAGGCGGTCAGGACGATCTGGTCTTTGATGGACGTTCCTTTATCATGCACAAAGACGGAGAAATCATCCACGAATCCCCGGCCTTTGAAGAAGATATCTTTTCTGTCACTGTCGGACATTCCGCCAAAGCTTCTAACACCATTCACCTATCCGTCATTGCGATGCCGCAGGCCGAAGCAATCCACCTCTCCAACCCGCTAAAATCCCCCCCCATCAAACAAGATCAAGGTTCGGATTATGTAAAATATTTACCCGATCCGATGGAGCTTATATACAAAGCTCTCATCACCGGCGTGCGCGATTACGTACATAAGAACGGCTTCAAAGACGTTCTGCTGGGGCTTTCCGGCGGAATAGACAGCGCCCTGACAGCAGCCATCGCAGTCGACGCTCTAGGTTCGGATTATGTAAAATGCTATCTCCTACCCTCCGAATTTACATCGACTGAGAGCAATCAAGACGCTGAAAAATGCGCCCGCGCATTAAATATTTCATACGAAACAATCCCTATTTCCGGAATAATGAACGCATTCGAGAGCACAATTCCTGTGCTCAAAGGCATAGCTCATGAGAACACACAAAGCCGCATCCGCGGTAGCATTCTTATGGCCAAATCCAATATGAGCGGTGCTATGCTCCTGACCACAGGCAATAAAAGCGAAGTCGCTGTAGGCTACTGCACACTATATGGCGACATGAATGGCGGCTTTAATCCGCTCAAAGATGTTTATAAAACTGATGTTTACAAGTTGGCCAGATGGCGTAATGAGCAAACTCCGGTCATCCCCGAGCGCATCATAACAAAGGCTCCAACAGCCGAGCTACGCGCCAATCAAAAGGATGAAGACTCCCTGCCGCCTTACGACCTGCTGGATGATATCCTGCGCCTGCTCATAGATTACGACGATATTGACTGGAGCACCGCCACTCAGGAACTACAAGATATGCGGGCTAAATGCCTAAAGCACCCACAAGATGTTGAAAAGATCGCCCGCCTCCTCAAGCTCAATGAGTATAAACGCTATCAAGCCGCGCCGGGAACCCGTATATCTGCCAGAGGCTTTGGCCGTGACCGCCGCTACCCCCTTACAAATCATTTTGTAAATAAGATTGAAAAACCCTAGCATTCCCGCTATGTAAGACTACTGAAATTTTATAGATGAGCGATTAATTATGAGCGTTAAAGTTAGATTTGCCCCCTCCCCAACCGGAATGATGCACGTTGGAAACGCGCGCACAGCCTTGATTACATGGCTGTTCACACGCGCCAATAACGGCCATTTCCTCTTGCGCATTGACGACACAGATCAAGAACGCTCCAAAAAAGAGTATGAAGACGCCATCGAAGAAGGCTTAAAATGGCTGGGCATGGACTGGGATTCAAAAGCCCGCCAGCGGGAGCGCATGGATATCTATAATGAAAAGATCGAAGAGCTAAAGTCCAAAGGGCGCCTTTACCCCTGTTACGAAACACCGGACGAGCTTGACCTAAAGCGCAAAAGCCAGCTATCCCGCAAGCTTCCTCCCATTTATGACCGTGAGGCACTGAACCTCACACAGGAACAAAAATCCAAATATGAAGCTCAAGGCCGCAAACCCCACTGGCGTTTCAAGCTGGAGCACGCTCCCATTGAATGGGAAGACATTATCCGCGGCTCTGTCAAATTCAGCGGCGCAGACATGTCCGACCCTGTGCTAATCCGTGAAGATGGCTCGCCGCTTTATCACTTATGCTCTGTCATTGATGATATGGAATACGGCATAACCCACGTTATCCGCGGCGAAGACCACGTATCCAACACCGCCGCACATATTCAGATGTTCGAAGCTCTGGGAGCAAAAGTCCCGACATTCGCGCACCTGCCACTTCTATCAGACATGGAAGGTGGAAAGCTCTCCAAACGCCTCGGCTCACTCAGCCTCAAAGACCTGCGCGATGAGGGGCTTGATGCCATGGCTGTCGTCAGCCTGATGGCGCGGCTTGGCTCCTCCGATCCGATAGAACCGTTTACAAATATGCACGATGTAATTGAGAAATTCGACCTTGGAAAATTCTCTCGCGGAACGCCTAAATTTGACGATAAAGAGCTTTACCGCCTCAACGCAAAGATCCTGCAAATCTATAGCTATAATGACGTTAAAAACCGCCTCGCCGATATGGGGCTGGCAGAAATGGACGAAGAATTCTGGAACGCAATCCGGTCAAATATTGAAAGCCTTAAAAACGCAAAAGAATGGTGGCAGGTCGCCAAAGGCCCGGTTACTCCGATCATTGAAGATAAAGACTTTGCCCTGCAGGCTATGGAGCTACTCCCTCCAACGCCATGGGATGAGAACACATGGCAGGAATGGACGAACGCTATTAAAGAAAAAACCGGACGCAAGGGAAAGCAACTCTTTATGCCATTACGCCATGCCCTAACAGGTATGGAGCACGGGCCGGAGATGCAACAATTACTCTTGCTGATTGGTGAGGAAAAGGTAAAAGAACGCCTGCAATACAAACAGGCGGCGGCTTAATGCTTATATTTCAGGGAATATAAAAATTTCTCAAGCTTTTCAGCTTCTTCCTGATTGGACTGCGGCCATAAAAGCTCAATAGTACTATAGAAGGCCTGACGCCCCTCAATGAAAAGGTGGTCACAAAGCAAGACTTTACGGCGCGGAGATAAAGAAGAGAACTCCTCAATAATATCGAACGTTCCGCCGCTCGCTTCAATGATTTCACGTAAACCTGATTTCATTAACATTATTTTTCCCCTTAACGCCCGGCGCTTATTATTATAAAACTTGCTTACCCGATAATAAGTTATCTTATACGCCTTTTTAACACAGAAGTAAAGCATTAGCTAAAAACACGTTATAAAACAAAGAGTTAGACATGCAACAAAAAATAGCGCACCGCACAAAAAAACACAACCAAAAGGATACTACGCCCGCGCCGTCTATCATTTTATGCCGACCCCAAATGGGTGAAAACATCGGAGCCGCCGCCCGCGCCATGCTCAATTTCGAGCTTACAGATCTACGAATTGTAGCTCCTCGCGACGGCTGGCCTAATGAGCGCGCCGACGCTACAGCCTCCGGTGCTTTTGATGTTATGCCAGAGCCGCGTATATTTGATACTCTTAAAGAAGCTATAAGCGACATTCACTTCACCATCGCTACAAGCGCTCGCAGACGCGATATGGTCAAGCCCGTCTATAACCCCGTAAATGCCATGAATGAGCTGCTGACGCGTGCCGGTAACAACCAGAAAACCGGCATAGTCTTTGGGGCAGAGCGCACCGGCCTGACCAATGAAGAAATCTCGCTATGTCAGGCTCTTATGAATGTTCCAACCAACCCTGATTTTGCCTCCCTCAACCTTTCACAAAGCGTTATGCTTGGCGCTTATGAATGGCACAAAATCGCAAAAAGCAACGACTATAGCCAAAGCGAGCCTCCTGCCTTAAACCCGAACGACAGCTTCCCCGCACCTCAAGGAGAAATATCCTCCTTCATAGAGCGACTGGAAAACGATCTGGAGAAGCGCCGCTTTTTCCGCACGCCGGAAATGAAACCCACCGTAATGGTTAATATCCGCAATATCTTCACCCGCACCGATATCACCGATCAGGAGCTACGCACTTTGCACGGCATTCTCTCGGCTCTAAGAGGCAATAAAACCGGCAAATAAAAAGCCACCCAAACAGGCGGCTTTTTGAATTTTTGATATCTAGCTCATAATCGTTCAGATTTTTATTTGGGCTGGGCGCAAGCATCGCAGTGTATAGTAAAACATACATAAAATGCGCAACAACACAGCCCAAATGAACAATATGGACGATTGATTATCGTGAATAAAATTCCACAACCAGATTAGGTTCCATCATCACAGCATAAGGCACGTCCTCAAGCTTTGGAATACGAAGGAATGTAGCTTTCATCGCTTTTACATCAACTTCCACATAATCGGGCACATCGCGCTCGGTTGTTTCAATAGCTGAAATAACCATTGGAATTTCACGTGACTTTTCGCGAACTTCGATCACGTCGCCTTCTTTGACCTGATATGAAGGAATGTTTATAACATTGCCATTTACTGTCACATGCTTGTGGTTCACAAACTGACGCGCAGCAAAAACGGTAGGAACGAAGCAAGCACGGTAAACAACCGCATCAAGGCGGCGCTCTAAAAGACCGATAAGGTTCTGACCTGTATCACCTTTAAGACGATTGGCTTCCTTGAAGTAACGGCGGAATTGTTTTTCACCGATAGAGCCGTAATAGCCCTTCAGCTTCTGCTTTGCAAAAAGCTGCAAACCATAGTCAGTCGGCTTGCCACGGCGTGCGCCATGCATACCCGGCCCGGTTTGACGTTTGTTAAATGGTGACTTTGGGCGACCCCAAATATTAGCGCCCATACGGCGATCAAGCTTATGCTTGGACTGATGTCTTTTTCCACTCATGAATAGAGTTCCTTCTCTTTTTTAATATTTAAATTGTCCCGGTAGACCAAATACAGGTTTGAGTTTTAAGGCTCAACGGGAGGAAAATTCCTCCTCTTTCCCGAGAATAGTGTGGATTTATAACGATTTTAGCAGGAAAGTCAAATTGTTTATTAAGAAAGATCGGGGTCAAAATCCTGCCCGCGATCAATGTTGTCAAAGGCTTTTAAGGCTTTTGCTGGAACAATACCTCTTTCAATACACTCATCCAATGAAGTTTCAAGAGCGTCTTTCGCCTTGCGCAATCTTTCAGATATTTCCTGAATATATTCAAGCTCCTCACTAACGGAGCCATATAGCAACGCGTTTACTGCACGGGCACTTTTCGCCGCATATTCAATAAGCTCTTCATTTCCAAGTTTGGAGAGATCAAATTTGACGAAAAACGTTTTGTCTTGCAAATCATCTTCCACTCCTGAAGCAGCGCTAAAACACGTTAAAATTACATCTGCAAAATCATCGCCTGTCGAAAATAATTTACTCATAGTGCCTCTATAAAAATCACAAAAATTACAATAGTAATAAGTGGGACGTATAACGGCTTATAAAGAAAATATCAGATTTTTTACAAGGCAGGCGGCGAAATTAACTTATCGTAATCAAGATAAGAATGTACAAACTTTCCAGATTGCTGATAGGCTTTCTGGATAAGAGATGTTACCTGATAGTTTTCTTCGGATCCGAAAAGATCAATATCCATATCCTTGATTTCCATAGCTGCAATAACAACCGCTAGCTCATCAATAGCCGTCATAACTTCATCAGGAACATCGTCTTGTGCCTCTTTAAAAGCAGAAGCCAAACGCACCAGATTATTAATATTACATTGAGACAGATCGCCCAGTTCTGATGGTGTTTTATTATCCAAATCTTTTATTAAAGAAACTATATCTTTAAAATCGCCCAGTTCTTGTATATCCATAATAATACCTACTCAGTCAGCTATGTCATGATATTACGCAATCAATACAATATCCCCGATATTAAGTCAAATTTAAGAACACCGTTTGCCAGAGCGAACGCCCTTGTCTTCAAACATCAGTTAAGTGGAAAATGGTGGGCCAGGCCGGACTTGAACCAGCGACCAATCCGTTATGAGCGGATTGCTCTAACCAACTGAGCTACTGGCCCCCATGTAAGACTGCTTTTATGGCTTAAAATCAAAAGAAGATCAACCAATTATTTGCTCAAAATGTTGATCTGTTTTTCGGTAAGACCCCACATCAAAACCAACAGCCTTTAAATTATATGAACCAAAAACACTAAAATCGACGCCTTTTCGTCCACATTCTTCAAATAGTTTTTTTGCCTCTTCTTTTTCAGTTTTTCCCGACTCTACATAGGCACGCTGAAAAGCATAATACGCACTATGAATTAATTCTGAATTTGGGCCATAAAACTTATCTCCATTATCCGCATACCCGGGAATATACAAATTGCCAAAATCAAACTGATTTGTATCAATACCCGCAGCCTTACATTGCTCTAAAAGCTCCTTGACACGTTCATATGATTGGTCAAATGCCTCAAGACGTGGCTGCAATTTTTCCATATCAGGTAAGCCAAAACAAAGGCAAAGTATATCGATAGCTTCTTTATGGCTCTTTGCAATGTCAAGAGCGGTTTGTATGTCTTTAGTAAGTCTGTGTTTTTCAATAGCACCACAAGCTTTGTTTCTAATTCTATCAAAACAAGCCGTTACAAAACCTGATTTAAAACCCATTTCACACCTTTCCTGTAAAATATAACTATCCAGAGCAACGTTCCAACGCCTCTACGCCCCGACGCGCCTGAAGCTATAACATTATAAAAAATAAAGCAAATTTCTGCTATAGGATCATCTCTCCCTTTGCTATACAAATATAACGAACTCTTACTTTAACGAGAAATATAATGACCGCCACCCCCTTTAAACTTTTCAATCCCTACCTTAGCCGCAAACGCAAAAGCCATATGGAGATTGCTTTAAACGCGGGCAAAGCGCTCCCCAAGGCTTTAAGCAAAGCCAACAAAGATGCCGCCAAAGAACAGGGCTTTGAAGGCAAAAGCGGGCAAATCCTCATCCTGCGTGATAAAGAGGGAGCGCCAAAATCCATCCTTGCGGGCGTAAGCAAAGACGCGGGCACATACGACGATGGCGCAAAAATCTACGCAGCCATAAAAAACGCCTTTAGCGCAGAAACGCTGGACAAGACCTCCTTCACTTTTACTGGCAAAGGGGTGGAGCGCTTATACATCGGCTGGGGCTGGGCAGCTTACAAATTTGATACCTACAAAAAAGATAAACCCGAAGAGCCAGCCAAAGCCCCTGCGCTCCTCCTGCCCAAAGATATAGACAAGTCCCGCATCAAAACCTTTGTTGAATCAGTGTGCCTGATCCGCGATCTCGTGAACATTCCGGCCAATGACATGGGCCCGGATGAACTGGAAGATGCGACAAAGTATCTGTGCGATACTCACGATATAAAAACCCTGAAAATCATAAAAGACAAAGCCCTGCTCACCCAAAATTTCCCGATGATCCATGCCGTGGGAAGAGGCTCCGCCCGCCGCCCGCGCCTGCTGGATTTTACATGGGGCAATGCAAAACACCCGCTTCTTACCCTTATCGGCAAAGGAGTATGCTTTGACACTGGCGGGCTGGATATCAAGCCCTCATCTTTCATGCTGACCATGAAAAAGGATATGGGAGGCGCGGCACATGTATTAGCTCTGGCTCATATGATTATGAGCTTAAAGCTCCCCGTTCGCTTGCGCGTCCTGATTCCAGCGGTGGAAAACGCCATATCCGGCGAAGCTTTCCGCCCTTCAGACATCCTGCATAGCCGCAAAGGCTCCACCGTCGAAGTCGGCAACACAGATGCAGAAGGCCGCCTCGTGCTGGCTGATGCCCTCACCTATGCCACCGAGGAAGAGCCTGAGCTTATCATAGATTTTGCCACCCTCACCGGAGCCGCTCGCATAGCATTAGGCCACGACCTCCCCGCCCTGTTTGCAACAGACAATAAAGCTGCCCGCGCTATTCAGGATAACTCCGCCAAGCCGGAAATTGATGATCCGGTATGGAACCTGCCATTATGGGCGCCTTATAAGAAAGAGCTTAAAAGCCCGCTTGCCGATATCTCCAGCACCGGCGGCAAAGCCGGAGCGATTACCGCCGCCCTGTTCCTCCAGCATTTCACACAGCTTGAAGGCAAAAAAGCGCCCGAATGGATTCATATGGATGTGTTCTCGTGGGAGGAAAAAGGCAACCCCTCCCGCCCCAAAGGCGGCGCTGATAGCGGTATGCGCACCATATTCGACTATCTGGAAAAGCGATATATATAGCCCTCTTGTATATTTAGGGTCAGAACATAGTTTACATATTTCGCCCATAACATTTTTTTACTTCCCCATGCTATATTGCTTTAATTACAAAATAGCTGTATTATATATTGGTATATAGTATTTGGAGAATTTTATAACCATGCAAAGAAATACCAGTGTCACATTAGGCTCCCACTTCGCCGATTTCATCAAAGCAAAAATTGAGCAAGGCCGCTTCGATAACACGAGTGAAGCCATCCGCGCCGGATTAAGGCTCCTGGAAGTTGAGGAAACCAAACTGGAAACCTTACGCGCCAGATTAGCAGAAGGGGAATCACAACTTGATCAAGGACAAGGCATTGATGGACAACCATTTATGAACGAACTGATTGACGGAGAAAATGAGTAAATATCTCCTATCCCCTAACGCTCGGAAAAGCCTGTATAATATAAAGTCCTATTCCCTTGAACAATTTGGGAAGCACCAAACACGTATATACTTGCAAATGATAGAAGGCAAATTTCAACGCCTTGCCCAAAAACCAGATACTGGCAAAAAACGTGAAGAAATAAAAAAAGGGTATTATAGTTTTCTGGCCGGATCACATGTCATTTTTTATCGCAAAAAACATGGCCACGTTGAGATTATAGATATCCTGCACCAAAGCATGGAACCTAAGCTACACTTATTTGAAGAAAACTATCACTAGAGAAAAATATCTAGGGTCAGGACCCAGAGCGTTAGACCTGCTCCAAAACACGCTTTGCAAACTCATGCAAAGTATCATCCCGCGCGCCCATAATCACCACGCGGTCACCGGCAGAAGCATGAGAGATAATAAACGTCCCGCACTCCTCGCGCGTTTCAAACCAATGAGCATTCACACCAGCATCGGCCAGATCATCAATGACGTGCTGAGCCGTAACCGAGCGATCAACTGTCCCGCCAGCATAATAAACCTCTGGCATAAGCAAAAGATCATCTTCGCCCAAATAACGGGCGAAAGCCTCAACGATCTCGGCTCCCATCATACGCAAAGGGCCAAAGCCATGAGGCTGGAACATCACAATCAAGCGCCCGTTGAAATCTTTAAGCGAGTGCAGGGATGCCGAAATCTTGTCAGGATTATGGGCAAAATCATCAATCACCGTAACACCGCTGTTACTAACGCCCACAAGCTCCATCCGGCGGTGAATGCCTTTAAAGGCTGATATCGCGGTAACACAGCTTTCCAGATCAACCCCAAGCGCCACACAAGCCCCAAGCGCCGCCAGAGCATTTTCGACGTTATGGCGTCCCGGCACACTTAGCGAAACATCATAATGCCGCTGTTTATAGGTCAGGACAAAATCGATCCCCCCCGCTTTGGGTTTAAGATTACAAGCACGTAATGTGACTTCATTATTATCTATGCCATAGCTTATAACCGGAGCTTTCGCCGCCCGCCCATCACATAAATCCATCACCCGCGGCTGATTGGCATTAACCACAACGCCCGCCGAACAACGCTCCAGATAATCGCCAAACAGCGCTTCAAGCTCCTCCATGGATTTGTGATCCAAAGCCACATTATTCAAAAGCCCTATCGTAGGATTGTAATGCGCGATAGAGCCGTCGCTCTCATCCATTTCGGCAACAAAGATATCCGAATTCCCTTTACGCACACCGGAAAAGCGATCCTCCGGCGTCTCGCGCAACGCCATAATCTCCCCGCCATTAACAAAGCTTGGGTCTTCACCAAGAGCCACCAGCACAGAAGCAACCATTCCGGTTGTCGTGGATTTACCGCTAGTTCCTGCCACAGCAACCCTGTCTTTGGCAGAGTTAAACAATTCCGCCAGCAAAGCCCCGCGCTTAATAATGGTAATATCTTTTTCAAGAGCCGCCTTTACATCGGGTATGCTTTCTTCCACCGCGCTGGATACAACAAACCGATCCACACGCGCAGCCACGCCAGAGCCGTCCTGCGGGTAAAGGGTGATCCCTAAATCCTGTAATGCTTTGAATTTCTCAGGATTCTTCCCCTGATCGTAAGAGCGGTCAGAGCCAAGAACATGCGCGCCCGACCTCTTCAGCAATACAGCCAGAGGCATCATTCCGCTGCCGCCAATGCCGCAGAAAAAATATGTTTCAGAATTTTTTGTCACCTGATTACTCCCCGGGGACAAGTAATAACGGAGCGCCTTCCGCTTCTACAGCTTCGGATTCAGCCACAGATTCAGATTCGGTTTCAGTATCAAAGCCCTCAGTAATAGGAGTTAAAACATCTTCTACAGATTGTTCAACTTCCTGCATGGGTGTCATAACAGCATCTTCGGCCACTTCCGGGGATTCAACCACGGAAGCTTCAACCTCAACTTCTCCTACTACAGTTTCTTCGACCATATCTCCACCGGTATCTTCCATGATTTCGGTTTCTTCATCGACGACCTGATCGTCGTAATCAGAATCTTCAGATTCATCGGAGTCATCAAAATCATACCACTCCGCCTCATCCTTAACGCGGCGCTTTAAAACTCTGTTTTGCCTCCCCTTATCCCTGTTCAAGCGAGGATCTCCCGGAAGAAACTCCTCAAGGTCATAGCTTTCCGGCTGCCGGATATCTTCATTATTATGCTTGGGAGCCTCAAACGGTTTTAGCTTCTCTTGAGAAAAATCAACAGCGATAACCTCGGGATACGAAAACAAAGAGTTAGATGCATAATCCCACGCCATACCAGCAGGCGTCCCCCATATTGCAACAGTTTCCATCCTTGGAGGAACATGAATTTCTATCTCCCGATTACCCGGAGCATGGCAGACAACCAGCATCGTATCATCTGATTTTTTGATATTAATAGTTTGCGGCGGCCATACCTGATATTTAACGCCAGCGGCATGAACCAGACATTTTGCATCATGCGCATCCGGCGAAAG
>JAGYOK010000050.1 GCA_018399685.1 Alphaproteobacteria bacterium
GAGATTGTCGAGTATGACAACCTCTATCCCTGAATCCACAGCCTCCCATGCTGTGTGTGAACCTATATATCCGGCGCCGCCGGTGAGTAATATTTTCATGGCGTTTTTATACAGCGCTAAAACTATAATATGCAATGTTTCTTTATGGAGTAAACAGCCTGTATAGTGTATACGATTAGTTTTTGATACTAAAGCCTGATAAAAGGAAAATAATGAAACTCTTCAAAAAAATTCTGATAATTTTTACTCTTACCACAATTTATCTGGCAAGCACTGTGCCTGTGGGTTTATTTTTATATTCCCTCAAATCTGCGCACGGAATTAACGTTTTCAGCAAAACCGGCTTTCACAGTTATATGCACTGCTTGAAGGAAGAGGCTGAAAAAACCATGGTCAAAGACCTGTTAAAACAGGAGTGATCCGCATGCTTAAATTATTGTTAGCCTTTATTATTGCCTATGCAGGGCTTGTAATAATTATCTCGATGAAACAGCGTTCATTTATGTATTTCCCCATGACAAAGACGCGGCCTGATATTTCTCAGGCTCCGTGGATGAGTTGGGTCGATGTGACCACCGAAGATGGATTAGCTCTAAAATCCTGGTTTTCTCCTCCTAAAGAGGGCAAACCCACAATTATATTTTTTCATGGTAACGGTCATAACATCAGTTTGCGCACTCCCAAGATCATGTCGTTCCTTCAAGAAGGCTATGGCATATTGCTGGCAGAATATCGGGGATATGGTGGCAACCCCGGCATTCCTTCGGAAGAGGGATTTTATCATGATGCGCGGGCACAAATTAACTGGCTGGCCGATAATTATGGCATCAAAGGCGATGACCTGATCTTGTACGGAGAGTCCATAGGCACTGGCGTAGCAGTGCAGATGGCAACGGAATATAAAGCAAAAGCTCTGATTTTGGATGTGCCTTTTTCAAGTGCGCTGGATGTTGCGCAGTTAAAACTGTTTTTCATCCCGTTCGCCTCAAAAATATTGAAGGACAAGTACCTTAGCCACGAGAAAATAGGCTCCATTCATACACCGGTTTTCGTAGGTCTGGGAGGGCGCGACATGGTGATCCCTCCGCGTTTTGGCAAAAAGCTGTTTGACGCCGCCAATGAGCCAAAGACGCTTAAAATATACGAAAAGGCTGGCCACATGGACTTGCACCAATATGGCTTTGGCCAGCACGTAATCGAGTTTATCAATGATTTAGGATCAGAGCGTTAACAATAACAATCGCGCTTACCCGCCTTAACGTGGCGTATAAGGTTTTCAGAAACGCGCCGGTCTTTATCTTCCATCTGGCTCATCTCTTTTTCTATCGCTCTGTTTCCAGCTTCTTGCGTTTCTTCCGACGTATAATCAATCAGATATTCTTTAAAGGTAGACAAAGCATTAGGGCCGCATCTGTGATGGATTTCCCCTGTTTTTGCCCATTCCATGAATTGATCCCCCGTACGGCCAAGACGATAGCACGCTGTACAAAATGAAGGAATAAGCCCCATTTCCGCCAGCTCGGCAACGACTTCGTTCAAAGGACGGTGATCCCCAAGCTGGAACTGGCTCTCGGCAAAAGTGCCCTCATTTTCCTCGGCAGCGTAACCTCCGGGGTTTGTCCTGCTCCCCGCTGATATCTGGGAAATTCCCAAACCTATGGTTTCTCGCCGTATCTGAGGAGTTTCACGCGTAGAAATAATCATACCGGTATAAGGTACCGCCAGTCTTAATATCGCAATAATTTTCTTGAGATCGGAATCAGAAACTATATATGGAGGGTTTGAAGCAACGTCAGAAC
Organism: Alphaproteobacteria bacterium; assembly: GCA_018399685.1. Classification (GTDB taxonomy): domain Bacteria; phylum Pseudomonadota; class Alphaproteobacteria; order Micavibrionales; family Micavibrionaceae; genus UBA1672. The sequence continues at coordinate 1,800 of JAGYOK010000050.1, forward strand.
CGTGGGCAGGCTCAAGCCTTGGCATACTGATCGTGTGACATCCCACACCATATTTGTCTTCCAGATGTGCAATATGCTGCATTAATGAAAGAACCTCAAAGCGCCAGTCGGACAGCCCAAACAACACGCCCATTCCAAGATCATCAATACCCGCTTCCATTGCGCGGTCAAGCGCGCTGACGCGCCAGTCATAATCAGCCTTTTTCCCATGCGTATGCATCTGAGCATAAACCTTGCGGTCATAGGTTTCCTGAAACAACTGATATGTACCTATTTCCGCATCTTTCAACCGTTTAAAGTTTTCCACGGTTTCCGGCGCGAGGTTAACATTTATACGACGAATATCAGCCCCGGGCTTATTTCCTTTTGTAGCATAAATCGTCTCAATCGCTTTTATGACATAGTCAAAACCCTCTTTAGGCGGATAAGCTTCCCCCGCAACCATCAGAACACGTTTATGCCCCTGATTAACAAGAATGCGAGTTTCCTCGGCGATCTCTTCCATTGTCAGGAAACGCCGCTTCAGAGCTTTATTCGACACGCGGAAAGCGCAATATAAACATTCGTTTTTGCAAAGATTTGAAATATACATAGGTGCAAAAAGAACAACTCGCGGACCATAAATCCTGTCCTTGATTTCTTTTGCGGCTTTATACAGTTCCTGCTCCAGCTCAGGATCCTGTATTGTCATCAATGTTGCAACATCAGAGTAATCAAGCCCCTTCATCTCAAGACCCTTGGCAAGCACCTCGCGAATATGTGTTTTGTCTTCGCCGATTGTCCCGGAAAGTTTATTTTCAATAGCTTCGGAATCAAGCCATGTTACAGGGTTTGAATCTGTCATTTTATCAAATATCCTCATTATTATGTGATGTATGCTTATATAAGTCTTGTGGCATCATTATGAATCTCTTATAAGTATTGCCCATGTACGTTTTTCCTGCAAGCCCCATCTTACACGTTGCAGCATTAATCTTTTTTTTAAGGAGAAACTTAAAGAATGTTTACCCATTCACCTAAACAACAGCGCTCCGCTTCTTCACCTGATACGTTTGAAGTACTTGATGAAGCCAGTGCTTCTCTAAGAGACGAAATAGACGAACTGATTGAAATCCACGGTGAAAACCGCAACGCACTGATCCCTGTATTACAGGAAATCCGCTCCCGCCACGCTTTTGTTAATAGTTTTGCCATGCAATATGTTGCAGACCGCTTGGGCGTAAGTGCAGCAGAAGTTTACGGCGTCATCAGCTTTTATTCATTTTTAAAAGAAAGTAACTACGGCAAATTCGCTATCAGCCTGTGCCGGACGATAAGCTGTGACATGGCCGACAAAGCACGCATAGCCAAATGTTTGCAGGAAAAGTTGGGGGTCAAATTTGGCGAAACAACGCCAGATGGAATGTTCTCGCTTAACTGGACAAACTGCATCGGGATGTGCGACCAAGGCCCTGCCCTTCTGGTGAACGAGCAGGTATTCACACATGTTACACCCAAAAAGATTAAAGAAATCCTTGATGGATGTAGAAAAACTTATCAGGAAAACGAAAAGGGGGTTTCTTAGGTCATGACAATTAGAAATACCATAACTTTTGCATCAATCCCCACAGATAAAGGATTGAAGGCCGCATTAGAAAAAGAACCAAAATCGGTTATCAATGACGTTATTGAATCCGGGTTAAGAGGATGCGGAGGCGCAGGCTTCCCCACAGGCATAAAATGGAAATTCGCTGCCAAAGCTGAAGGAGCGCAAAAGACTGTCATTTGCAACGCAGATGAAGGTGAGCCGGGAACATTCAAAGACCGCGTGATACTTGCCGAATGGCCTGACCTTGTTTTTGAGGGAATGACCATAGCAGCATACGCAATCGGCGCCTCTTCAGGAATAGTATACTTGCGCGCGGAATATGCTTATATGCGCAAAATGCTGGAAGAGTGTCTGGAAAAAAGACGTCAGGCCGGAATGTTAGGCGCAAAAATCGCGGGAAAAGAAGATTTTTCCTTTGATATCCATATTCATATGGGAAGCGGAGCTTACGTCTGCGGCGAAGAGTCCGCCTTGATTGAATCTCTGGAAGGCAAACGCGGAGAGCCGCGGAACCGCCCTCCTTTCCCTGTTGAAATCGGGTATGAGAACGCACCGACTATTGTAAATAATGTCGAAAGTCTGGCTTGGGTTTCCGCCATTTTTGCAAACGGCTCCAAATGGTTTAAAGGGGCAGGAACAAAAGAATCCCCCGGCTATAAACTCATGAGTATTTCCGGCGATGTTAAACTTCCGGGAGTTTACGAATTCCCTTTTGGAACAACTCTTTCCACTATTTTAGAGGCTGCCGGTGGTGAAGACGCCAAGGCTGTCGCCGTTGGAGGAGCTTCCGGTACGCTGGTGCCTCCCAATAACTTCGCATGTAAGATCTGTTTTGAAGATGTTCCTACCGGCGGATCGATTATTGTATTTGGCAAAAATCGGAATTTGCTCGATGTGGCTGAGAATTTTCAGGAATTCTTTGCCGACGAATCCTGTGGCCAGTGCACAATCTGTCGTCTTGGCAACGTCAAACTTTTAGAGGGCATCCGCCTTATGAAACAAGGCCAGTGCACAGATCAGCATTTAGAAGATCTTTGTTCACTCGGCGCCAGCATGCAGATTGCTTCAAAATGCGGCTTGGGCCAGACATCACCAAATGTATTTCTTTCAGTTGTTAAGCACTTTCGTGACGAAATACCACGGCATCCGGTTGCTGAAAACGACGACCAGAAAACAGAAAAAGCAAAGTCTTCCAACCTGTTTCAGTCAGTTGTCCAGCTTTTCCGTACAGATGCAGACACTGCGAAAAACAACAGCGGAACGAACAAAAAAGGAGTTTCGGCATGAGCGGCAAAACTAAAACTGCGACAAAGACGGCAAAGACAGAAATGATAACCATCACGATCGACGGTAAGGAAATTACTGTTCCGCGTGGTACAACCATACTGGAAGCAGCGCGTCAAAATAACGTCCATATTCCCACATTATGCCACCACGAAGACCTCACCCCCTTTGGTGGTTGCCGATTATGTATTGTGGAAGTCGAAGGTCAGCGCGTTCCTGTATCGAGCTGTACTTTTCCTGTGACTGCTCCGGTTAATGTTGAAAGCACATCAGATCGTATTCGCCGCTCGCGGCGTCATACGGTGGAACTCCTGTTATCCGAGCATTGCGGCGATTGCTATAGCTGCCTGCGTAATGGAAATTGTGAGCTTCAAACGCTGGCGCAGGAATGCGGTGTCAGGGACTATCCTTTTGGTCATCCTACTGAAAAAACCTGCTCGCTTGATCTCTCCGGCACTTCACTAGTGCGGGATATGGACAAATGTATTCAGTGTGGCCGCTGTATTCGCACATGTGAAGAACTCCAGGGTATTGGCCGGTTTAAATTCTCTGGTCGGGGATATAACAAAACCGTATCCACATATCTCGATCGTGGGCTGGCCGAGGTGGCCTGTATTAACTGTGGACAGTGCATTACGCGCTGCCCTACCGGCGCTTTGACAGAACGGGATGACACTCCCGAAATCTGGGCAGCTATCGAAGATCCCGAAAAACATGTGGTTATCCAGACAGCACCAAGCCCTCGCGTAGCTATTGGTGAAGAATTTGGTCTGGAAGCTGGAAATGCAATGACATGGCAGCTCAACACGGCCTTACGCCGCTGTGGGTTTGATAAGGTTTTTGATACAAACTTCTCTGCCGACCTTACCATCATAGAGGAAGGGACAGAATTAATTACCCGCCTTTATAAAGCTCTGGTAGAAAAAGACGCAACTGTAGCCCTGCCCCAGTTCACTTCCTGCTGTCCCGGATGGGTAAAGTTTATGGAGCACGAACACCCTGACATGCTCCCTCACCTGTCCACGGCCAAAAGCCCGCAACAAATGTTTGGGTCTGTTATTAAAACATGGTACGCAGATTTGAATGGCATTAAGCCAGAGAACATCGTTTCTGTATCCTTGATGCCTTGTACAGCCAAAAAGTTTGAGTGCAGCAGGCCAGAGATGACAGACAGCGGCCATAAAGACGTTGATTACTCTGTTACAACGAGGGAAATTGCCCGCATGATAAAGCAAGCTGGCATGAATTTGCCAGAGCTTGCTCCGTCCGAGTTTGACGATCCATTTGGCACTGCAACCGGCTCCGGTATTATTTTCGGAGCTACAGGTGGCGTGATGGAAGCAGCATTGCGCAGTGTTATCGAATTCGTAACCGGCCTCAAAGTCGAAGACCTTTATGAACACGCCGATATCATCCCTGTGCGCGGATTTGAAGGCTGCCGTTATGCAGAAATCAAGATCCCCGAAACAGTCGGCCCCGTACCTGAGTTAATCCAGCACCTTGTTCCAAACTGGGACTGGCTCAAAGGGCAAACTGTAAAAGTGGGTATTGCACACGGTATTGATAATGCTAGAAAAATTATCAAGGATATCGCCGCTGGCGGTAAGTTCAGCGAATGCCACTTCATAGAAATCATGGCGTGCCCCGGCGGCTGCCTGAGTGGTGGTGGCATGCCTATTCCGACAACACAGGAAATCCGCGAAGCCCGCGCCAAAGCGATCTATGAAGAAGACAAACAATATGGCGAAACAGGGCGCGCTCGTAAAAGTCATGAAAATCCGGCTATAGCAAAAATCTATAAGGAATTCCTGACAGAAGGCCCGTGCGGCCATAAGAGCCATGACCTTCTGCACGTGGAATACACCCAAAGAGGTAAGTTTATGACCGATGCTACTACCGGCGGAGAGGACGTCAAAAACGGCAAAGATAAAACCAAATGACCAATAATTCTGTAAGGCATGAGGAAGACCTGCTCGGCGACCTCGATGTTCCAGAAGAAGCCCTCTATGGTATTCATACCTTGCGTGCTATAGACAATTTTCCCTTATCCGGCCTGAGAGTGCATCCAGACCTTATATCCGCTTACGGTTTTGTAAAACAGGCAGCGGCAAAGGCTAATCGCGCTCTTGGCGTTTGGAATAACGCTCCTGATAAAGCTGACGCCATAGATATGGCCTGCACAGAAATGTCGCAAGGTATCTTGAACGAACATATCCTTGTTGATGCTTTGCAGGGCGGTGCGGGCACCAGCACGAATATGAATGTAAACGAAGTTCTGGCTAACCGCGCGCTTCAATTATGCAATAAGCGCCCCGGCGATTATGCTTATATCTCACCCCTTGATGATATTAACCGCAACCAGTCAACAAACGACACATATCCCACAGCTCTAAAACTCGCCGCTATTCGAAAAATCAGAAAGCTTGAAGAAAGCCTCGCAGCATTAGTCGAAGCCTTTCAAATAAAAGAGCAAGAGCTATCATCCGTTCTAAAAATCGGCCGTACGCAGCTACAAGATGCTGTGCCCATAACATTAGGGCGGGAAATGGCCGCATATGCCGCCGCCTTTGGCAGAGACAGATGGCGCTTGTCAAAATGCGAAGAGCGCCTGCGTGTTATCAATCTGGGCGGAACCGCCATCGGCACCGGACTTACTGCGCCACGAGATTATATATTCCGCGTTACCGAAGATTTGCGCTCTATAACAAATATCGGCTTTGCCCGCGCCGAAGATATGGTTGAAAACACTCAAAATGCAGACGTATTTGTCGAGGTTTCAGGTTTTTTAAAAGCCTGCGCCTCGAATTTTATAAAATGTGCGACCGACTTGCGCCTAATGTCTTCAGGCCCGGAAGCAGGATTTAGAGAAATTAGAATTCCCGAAGTACAGGCAGGCTCTTCTATTATGCCGGGAAAAGTTAACCCCGTCATTCCCGAAGCTGTAACACAGGCTGCCATACGGGTTTACGGTTATGACCAGCAAATTTCAATAGCCGCCGCTTCCGGGAATCTGGAGCTTAACGCTTTTCTCCCGATCATCGCTGACAGCCTGCTTAACAGCATTGATCTCCTTAAAAATTCTGCGGAGATTCTTCGTAAAAAATGCGTAGAAGGATTAAGTCCTTGCAAAGAGAATTGCCGCAACCATGTCGAAGGATCAACTACACTTGTAACCGCGCTTGTCTCTCGTCTTGGCTATAATAAAGCCTCGGAAATAGCAAAAAAATCAAGATCTTCTGGAAGAACAGTGCGCCAGATTGTTTGCGAAGACAGTAAAATGATGAGCAACGAAGAATTTGACATGCTAACCTCGGCTGAAAATCTGTTGCGATTGGGTGACCCGAATTATGAGAAAAGCTAGCAAAGGCATGCGCCTTCACATAGGCCTGTTCGGGCGTCGTAATGTTGGCAAATCCAGCTTGCTGAACGCCTTGGTGCGCCAACATATATCCATCGTTTCTGATTATGCCGGTACGACGACAGACCCTGTTGAAAAGCCGATGGAGCTTCTTCCACTTGGCCCCGTCCTTTTCATAGATACAGCCGGTATCGACGATGAAGGAGAGCTTGGCAATTTGCGTATGGCAGAAACGCGCCGGGTATTTGAACGCACCGATCTGGGACTGATTATCACAGATGGCTCATGGGGCGAATATGAAGATAATATTGCCAAAATACTGGCAGACACAGAAACCCCCGCAATCGTCGTATTCAATAAAATTGATCTATCGCAACCGCCCGCAGAACTACTTGAAAAAATATCAAAAGAAGGCCTCCCCTTCATAAGAACATCAGCAACATCAGGCCAAGGAATTGATAGCTTGCGTGATTCTCTGGTCGAATACGCGCCTGATGCTTTTTTGGAAGACCCGACAATTCTTGGTGATCTTGTCAGCAGCGGAGAAATTGCCGTGCTCGTAGTGCCAATAGACAAGGAAGCCCCCAAAGGCCGACTGATATTGCCGCAAGTCCAGTCCATACGCGACCTGCTTGATTCAGATGCAATCACGCTGGTTGTAAAAGAACGGGAATTAAAGCCCGCCATCGACCAGTTAAAAACCAGGCCAAAGCTGATTGTTACGGATTCTCAGGCTTTTTTAAAAGTTGTTGCAGACGCGCCGCCCGATGTTCCTGTTACAAGCTTTTCTATCCTGTTCTCGCGCTTTAAAGGCGACCTTATTTCCCAAGCCGCTGGCGCTGCGGCTATTGACCACCTGAAACCCGGTGACCGCATACTTATTGCCGAAGCCTGCTCGCACAAACCTATTTGCGAGGATATTGGCCGTGTCAAAATTCCACGCTGGCTGACACAATATGTTGGCGGCAAACTCGAAGCCGATGTTGTGCAAGGGCGAGACTTCCCCGATGACCTGACCCCTTATAGCCTTGTAATCCATTGTGGCGCTTGTATGTGGAACCGCAAAGCCATGCTCTCTCGCGTCACCAGATGCCAGCGCGCAGGCGTGCCCATCACCAATTACGGTATTGCGATTGCCTATAGCTTGGGTATTTTAGACAAGGCGCTTGAGCCATTCCCGGCAGCTTTGGAGGCCTTTCGGAAGGAAAAGAAATGAGCACAACTTTTCCAGACCTGAAACAGGCAAATTTTTCAAAACAAGATATTATAGCAATTCTTGGCGCGACTTCGGATGATAAGATCGAGGCTGTACGCTCTGCTGCTCAAAACGTCTTGCTGGAAAATTGCGGCAACAAAGTATATTTCCGCGGGCTTATAGAGTTTTCAAATATTTGCCGTTGTAACTGCTATTACTGTGGAATCCGCAAATCAAACCAGAATGTTATGCGCTACGAAGTGAACACCGAAGATGTCTTGGATGTCGCCAGATGGTGCGTAAATCAAGGCTATGGGTCTATGGTCATACAATCTGGCGAGCGCCGTAGCGAACGTTTTATCAGCAAGATAACCGAAATATTAAAGCTTATAAAACAGGAAACCACCTGTGAGGAATTGCCTCAAGGATTGGGCATCACTTTATCAGTAGGCGAACAAACGCCCGAAACATATAAGCGCTTCTTTGATGCGGGAGCGCATCGCTATCTTTTGCGCATAGAAACAACAAATCCTGATCTATTTGCAAAACTTCATCCGCCAGAGCAAACTCCCGAAACACGCATAGCCTGCTTGAGGTCTTTGCGGGAAATCGGCTATCAGGTTGGCACAGGGGTTATGATCGGTCTGCCGGAACAAACCCTTGAAGACCTCGCCGATGACATTCTTTTCTTTAAGCGCGAAGATATCGATATGATCGGTATGGGGCCTTTCATTCCAAACGAGGAAACTCCGCTAGGGCAAGCCCCGTGCTCCACTGCTCAAGAACGTGTACGTCTGGCACTTTTGATGATCGCTGCTACGCGCCTTGTTTTAAAGGACGTGAACATCGCCTCGACCACTGCTTTACAGGCACTGGATCCTGAAGGCAGAGAAAAAGGTCTAAGCTTTGGCGCCAATATTATGATGCCGCTTATGACCCCGCAAAATGTCCGGGAAAAATACCTGCTTTACCCCGGAAAACCCGGCCTTCAACAAGATTCTTCGGCTGTGCATGCGGATCTTGAAAAACGCATCAAAAGCATAGGTAGAGAAATCGGCTATAACATATGGGGCGACTCCCCGCATTTTAGGAAAGGAGTCAAATAACCCCCGCCACCAGCAAAGCACCAAACGCAAGCAGCATCACAGCGACAAGCTTCTGGATCATATCGATCGTCACTTTTTTAACCCCCAGCTTTCCCGCTAAAACACCGGCAAAAGCAGCCGCACTTGCCGCAATAATCAGGAAAACATCAACCTCCTGCATCAGCAGCGTCACATTCAGCCCGTAAATCACCAGCCGCGTCACATCCACAAAACATGCAATCACAGCATTGGTGGCAATGAAGGAGCGTGCATCCACGCCGGCATGTAGCAAAAAAGCCGAGCGAAAAGCACCCTGATGTCCGGACAGTCCGCCAAAAAATCCGCTTAAAATACCGCCAAACGGTAGATACTTTCCAGAGATACCGGCTCTCTTTGCGAAACCAATCCATTCAGCAAGCGCAAAAATAATAAGCAACACGCCAACAGTAAGCTTTACGGGTGTTACAACGGCTTGTGCCCCATAAATCATATATTCAAACATTTCCGGTAATTCGGAAAGAGCCGTCAAAATCCAGGTCCCCGGAATAGTCGCTAACAGCGCCGGAACGCCAAATTTAAGCGCCACAGGCCAATCAATTTCACGCCATAAAACAGAAAGCTTAAACAGATTATTGAGAAGATGCACAAACGCCGTAAGGGCCACCGCCACCGCCACGGGGAAAAATAACGCAACTACCGGCATTAATATCGTCCCCAACCCAAAGCCGGAAAACAGCGTCAAAAGTGAAGCTAAAAAAGCGGTTAATACAATAATATAGTGCTTTAGAATAAGAATCGGTCATGTTATACTATG
>JAGYOK010000051.1 GCA_018399685.1 Alphaproteobacteria bacterium
TTTTTTCGCTATCTCAACCTTTCTGACTAAAAGCTCGTGTTACATTCATCATGCCTGCTTCATCATCACTAAAAGAGGCTACTTATTAAATCTCCTCCACCCTGATAAAGGTAGCACACCACTTAGTCCCCGGCTCCGCACCCAATCAATATGACTTATTAAATCTCCTCGTTTTCACTATTTTTCAGACCAGTTCGCCAAGCAGCTTTGCCAGACGCGGGGCATGGACTTTAAGGCAGTCGCTGGATTCGACTTTTTTCCGGCCGCTGCGCCCCATTTGCCTGCGGGACTTTGTGTCAGATAGCAAGCCGCCAAGGGACTCCCGCCACCGGGCTTCGTCACCGCCAGAAATCCATTTACACCAGGCTCCACGATTTCAGCATTAACCCCCACGGGGGAGGCCACCAATGGCAAACCGCAGGCCATGTGCTTGATGAGCTTGTAGCCGCACTTGCCGCGGTCTTATGGAGAATCTTCAAAGGATATAACAGTCACGTGGCAAACCACGGGCCTATGGTTTTCCGTTCACTCTTTAGGCCCAGACATCCCTGTATGCTTTCACCATCTTCTCCAGGCTAAAATGCTCAACTATGCGCTGACGAGCAATTTTTTGCCGCTCATCCCAAGCCTTGAAATCCCCCCATTCATCAAGCGCAGCATCAAGCCCTGAAGCTAATTTTTCAGGATCAGACGGAGGCACAACCCATCCGGTATCGCCTACAATCTCAGAAGCATCCCCCACGTCTGTTGTGACGCAAGGAGTTCCGCAGGCCATGGCTTCGGCCAGAACATTGGGGAAGGCTTCACCATATGCGCTTGAAAGCACGTGGATATCCAGCGCGTTCATCACTGCCGGAATATCCGTGCGTCTGCCAAGCAAACAGATGCGCTCTTTAACACCTTCGGTTGTCAGCAGCTTAATAAGTTTTTCATTATTTGAATCCATGCCGATGCCGATAAGCGCGCACCGAAATTTCCTGCCATTCCTGTCAAGCCGCCCAAGGGCGGAAATCAGATTCGCATGGTCCTTCTGCGGATTAAATCGGGCAACCATGCCAATAAGAGGCGTGTCCTCATCAACCCATAGCTCGTCGCGGATATTGGCATGCTCACGATCATCAGGCATAAAATCTTCCAAATTATAGCCATTGGGAATAATGTTGAACTTGCGGGCTGAGTAACCAAGTTCCTGATGAATCAGGGCAGCTTTCCGGGAACAGCAGATAATGCGGTAAGGAACAAAATGAGAAAGAACGGCACAGAGGCGAGCAATCCATATTGTACTTCGCTTTGATTTGCCTGGCATTAAATTGCTGTGACGGATACCCCAGAATACATACCGCACCCCAGCCAACCGCGCTGTTATCCCGCCTATAAGGTCTGCATGGTACATCCATGTCTGTACCACTTCAGGCTTCTCTGCCCGCACTATCCTCCATAAACATGCAATCCCGGCAGGCGAAATCTTTCCTTTCGGCATTCCCAGGCAATAGACTTTGATCCCGGCCTGCCGAAGCAACCGACCGTATTTGCCCTCGTTAATTAATGAAATGACCGTATGCCTATCACGTTGGTCATGGACGCAAAGGCGAAACAAAACTGCTTCCGCCCCGCCATCACTTAAGCCTGTTATAATATGTAAAATATTTATCAACGCTACCGAGCCTTTGTATATTTTAAAGCACACAATGTGAAAACTGCCATTGTTAAAAAAACTCTCCCAGGCATCCCTGTCATAAGGTTCTGTGTGGTGGCTAAAACCCCTAAAACTGAGCCCGTAGATAGCATAAAGGATAAACAGGTGGAATTTTTTTTCTTATTTACGATTCCCTTGAAGCCTGACCATACAAGTCCCAGAATCGTTATAAGGAAAAATGACAAAATAAAGGGACCGGCCTGAACAAGGGCAAACAGATAATAACTGTCTATTAAATCCACTGCGTGAGAAGGATTAACAAGCGTCCCCATAAATGAAAAATTGTTATAAGCTTCAGCTATAGGTTCTGCCCAGATTTGATGGCCGCGTCCACTAATCTGTTCAAACGTGACGCCGCCAGCTATCCAATTAAAAACTACAGCGTATCGCTCAAACGATGCAAAACGCCCCACGTTGAGGCTAACCACTCCAATGCTTAAAAGAAAAAGCGCTCCTATCAAAACAAAGAAGCGCTTTAAAAGCTTTGTGTTCAGAGTGCCGTGCAAAGCTACAACTATAATTACAATCAGCACCAAAATAACCGGAGCAGACAAGATAATTGTCCTGCTGCCTGTAGACAGCATAAGCCCAAATGAAATAATCAAGAGTAACAAGTCACTCCATTTCTTTTCCTGAAACAAACGGATGCCTGAAAATAGAAACCCAATACCACTAACTAGCGCCAATCCTGAAACAAACCTCATGGCACCAGCATACCGATTAATGTGGACTCCATATTCACCGTAGCTATACTCGTATTCGGGATAGTAAAACTCAAAAAACCAGAAAGGCGCAAAATCAAACACTTGGTATAAAAGTTGAGCCCCTACAAAAACCGCCTGAAACAACACAAGAATCCAAATGAAATAATATAGATGTTTCTCAAAATCCATGCCTTGAAAACCGCCATAGATCAACCAAAACACAAACGCCAGGGCAATCACCTCGATCCAGCGCAAATCTCCTAAGTACCAATCCAAAGGAGCCCCATAGAGCATTATGCCCATGAGGGGGAGCACAAGAACCGTTACAACATAAAAAATAACCGCGAGGACTGAAGCATGCGGCCTAAATTTATGAATTCTCGGCCGGCCAACTAGCACAATACAGAAGACAAAACACAAAAGCAGAAACAAGAAGTCATACAGGCGGATATCTCCTAGAAAAAATTCAAGAGTCGGCACCGGTGGTCCGCTGATCATCAAAAATACAACAGGCCAGGCGATCCAAAGCAATACTTTTTTTGAAAGCATTTGTATTTCGTTCACCGAGTTAAGAGATATGGATTCTTTAGCGATCAAAATGTTATTTAAAAAAGCGCATCTGGTATTGCAACAGTGCCCTATCCAAATACTCCCTGGCTATCTTTTCTGCCGAAAAATCAGCAGCTCTGGCCGTTCTGCTTTCTGGGGTTCCAGCAGGATGCTCCAGGGCTCGGCTGATACCCTCGGCCATTGAATCAGGATCATCATACGGCACCAGATGGCCGTGAGTGCCATTTTCCAATATGTCTCTGGGAGCACCTGGGCAATCCGTGGATACTACTGGTATACCTGTAGCCAGTGCTTCCACCAGCACATTGCCAAATCCTTCCCATCTAGATGAGAGTACAAAAGCTTCTGCATTGCGAACCACGGCCATGGGATTTTGGACAAAACCAGGCATATGTACCCGCTCTTTAATTCCCAGTTCTTCTGCCTGCCGGGTGAGTGATTCGCGCAACTCCCCTTCACCTAGTATTACCAGATGCAGCCGACCATTTTGCAGTCTGGCAAAGGCAGATAACAGGGTATCATAGCCTTTCTCCTCAGCCAGCCGCCCCACCGAGCAAATAAAGGGTGGGCGAGGATAGGGCAGCCATTCCAGTGATCTTGGCTCAATGTCGCGCGGAGGTATTGTAATGGGGTTGCCGATTACAGCTGACTTGTTTCTAACCCTAATTCCTGCCTGTTCCATGCTATTCAAGGTTTCTTGGGAATTCGCTATAATCGCGTCTGCTAAAGGGTAAAAAAATCTCATCAAGTATATGAGCCTATTTTTCCGAAAGCGGACAAATAAACTTCCCGAATGCGGCAGAACAACAGTTGCCTCCCGCAGGACAATACGGCAAGGCCGCTTGGCCAGCAGAGCAGCCAGCATGCAAATAATATTTACATAGTTCATGCTGGACATGAGCACCTGCGGCTTGTGCCTGCGCATATATCTGGCCAGGGCAAAAAAAGAGCGAGATGCCCTCTTGGTTGCCAGATCAATAACTTGAACATCTGACCTTAGCTCATCAATAAATTCCCCTTCTTTTCGAGCCAATACCACATGGATCGGACAATCGGTAAGCTCAGGCAAAACATTAGCCAAATTAACCACAACTTTCTGCGCCCCACCACCGTTCAGTGCTGGAATAAAAAAGGCAATAGGTCTGCTGGTATCGATATGCATATCTTTTTGCTTTATGCAGAAAAAACTGGATATGAGTTTATGTCTCAGCTAGAGTTTCTTCAAAAATCAGTGGTAGCTTCTGGGTTTTGCCGCTCTCAAAAGCTTCAGCCAGCTTTCGATCTCATTTTTCTTGCTAAATCTCTCTTCAATAGTTTTGCGCTCATTGGCAGCGCATTTTTTACGCAATGAAGGATTCTCGAGATATCTTTAAATCGCATCTGCAATTGCTTCGGGCGATCGGACGAACACCATCAGGCCATTATAACCGTCTTGCACAATCTCTTTAAATGTAGGGATGTCTGAGCACACCGCAGGACAGCCGCAGGCCATGGCTTCAGCAATAGCATTGCCAAATCCTTCCCAGCGTGATGAAAGTACAAATACGTCCGCCTGACGCATATATGCGAAACGATTATCAACAAACCCGGGCAACGCCACGTCATTTTCCAAGCCCATTTCATATACCATCTTTTCGAGGCGTGGTCGTTCTGTACCTTCCCCCAAAATCATAAGCCGTGCTGGCTGTTTTGCTCGTATCAAGGCGAAGGCGCGAATCAAAGTTGGAAAATCTTTTTGGGTGGCCAACCTTCCGACACCTAGAATTATCGGAGGCCCTTGCTTTGTCAACCAGGGGTGGGTCACGGTTTCATAACTTTTGTCTACTATATTTTTGGATACGACAGGATTGTAAATCACGTTGATGCGGTCCGAGGCAATCCTAAGCGTAGCGCACAAATCTTTGGCTACACCATTTGATACAGCCAAGATTTTGTCCGCCTTTGGATACCAATGTTTGGCGAATAGCGGTATAACGCGACCACGAAGCGATTTCGTATTTGATTTAGCCATGGAAAGAGTGTTACGTTCACTAATGCAAATGCGGGTTGGTGCTTCAGCAAAGCGCTGCGCCCAGATGGCCGTAAGATTGCATCGGCCCAAGCCGGTAAATAAAACTGCAGGTGCTTCGCGTTTTAGATATTTCACGAGAGATGGCAGAGCGGCAAGCACCCCCCTGGCTTTAAAGTCAATCAACTTCAGCGGGGTACGAACCTCGGAAAGATAAGGCCCCTTTGCTGTTGCAGATATCAAGTCGACTCTATACCCGCGATCCGCTAATTCTTGGGCCACTGCCAAGAGCATTCGCTCGGCTCCGCCCCCAGCAAAAGATGGAATAAAAACCGCAATATCCGGCCCTTCCTTTTTACCTGAACGCCCGCTTCTTTGTCTATTAGCATGTTTCGTTATTTCCACATCAAATCCTTTACACCACTTTTCCAACCACTAAAATAGTTGTAATCACCCGAAAAAAACATCTTAATGATGGATTCTGGTCTCCGCTTTCTGGATAATCCAAGTATTTTAGCACGACGCTCCACTGCGGCAACTTCTGCCTCAAGATTTGAAAGTGCCTTTTTCACTCTTCTCAGCATATTCGGCCTGTTTTGCAAATGAGATCGATACGTTTGTAGACGTTCTCTTGTAAGTTTTAAAGCAGAAAGTCTACGCTGGCACTGATAGCGTGGATCTTTGGCGGCATATGATAAAGCTAGGTCAAGCATGCCCACTTTTTTTTTGCTGCTGCCTATCCAATTAGAAGTAGTATTATCATATCGGCGATAATATTGGAGGATTTTGTCCACAAAAAGACGGGAGTCCAAAAGAATGGCAAGGCGATGCAGCCATGTGTCGTGAACAAAATATTCCACAGGCACAGGGATAAAAATTTCTTTAATGTCGGCCTTGAAAACTGTGCAACAGCCAGTAATAAATGAATTTATTGACAACCCCAGATTCAATACCTGCTTGGACTTGCGAAGGCCTGTTGGTCTTAAGGCATCATCGGTAATTTCGGTGTCATGAATGCCTACCATCATATCCGGATTGTTTGCCATGGCTTCTGTCATGACGTCAATTTTATTACTAAACCAGACATCATCTTGATCGCTGAGGAATATAATATCTCCTGAGCAAATCGATATTGCCTTTTCAAAATTTTTTGCATATCCGAGGTTTTCAGGGTTCTCAAATATGCGAACTCGAAATGGAGCAGCTTCTTGAAATGCTTTGAGAATAGCTAATGTTTCATCCTTTGAAACATCATCTGTTATTACCAGTTCATCAGGATGGCGTGTCTGCTGAATAAAACTATCGAGTTGTTCTTGGAGATATTTGCCTCCGTTATAGGTAGCCATGGCGATGGAGATTTTCATATTCTCGCTAGTCCCACAATTCCATGAAATACTGCCATTACCTGGCTTTTTACCAATTTGATAATAATGTTTGTTCTCATAAAGCAATTGTTCTTATGTTTTATATGCTTTCAATGTTATAAATTCGGTTCGATGCGGCTGAAAAAAAGTACGGACTCGCGCTGTGGTTCCTTTGATCCGATGGCGCATGCAGACTTTTGCAAACGAATAAGGGTCAAGACCTTTTGAAAGCGCTTCACTTTTTGCCGCCAAGCTTCCAAAGTTGCGGTTGTTTGCCTTGTTTTGAATAGGTTTAAAGCCAATTTCCTCCAGCAAGTGGTGCATGGCGTCCCAATTAAAAAGAACCAGATGTCGCGGCGGCTCCAGCCCTCGCCAATTGTAGCCATAATATTCGTGACCGAAACTCCGGATATTTGGCGTGCTCAGCCAGAGAAATCCGCCAGGTTTGAGCAGGTGATACGCCCATTGCAAAGTAGTATATGGATCATGCACATGCTCAATTACATGGCTCATTGTGATCACATCAAAACTTTCCGGCATATCTGCAAAAGCTTCGATACCCCCAGGACGTACATTTAGCCCACGCTTAATTGCCAAATCAACCGAAACTGGATCGGGGTCGACTCCCTCAACCTCCCAACCAGCATTTTTTGCTAAGTCAAGAAACGAACCGTTGCCGCATCCAATATCAAGTAAACGTCCGGCTTGTGCCATCCGTGGTAGGCTCCGGAAACCTTTCTCAAGCTTTTGCCTAAATCCGGGCCATAGTATAGCTGAAACAACGCCAAACCTGTTCGCCGGCTGTAAATGCGTCCCAAACCTCCAGTTTCTATATCCGTTAGCCATAGACCGCTGAAGGCGCCTCAAGCTCCCCATCGCCGCCACATTTGATTGTTTGGGCAAGTTGTGGGTAAAGTATTGCTGATACGCCAAATGAATGGATTCCTGCGAAGGCCGCGGATCAAGATAAGCACAGCCACACCCCTTGCATTCATAAAGGGACCAAGTACCCGGGGCACAAAAAAAGACCCGATCTGTTAAATTATCATACAAAAGAGACCGCTGACTTGAGCCGCATACTGGACAATTCTTTAGATTCTCAAGTCCATCTTCCGGCCAGTGGTCATTTACTGGGTTCGTTCTGGTATTATTTTCCATATTCCTTTAATTCGACTCAGTGGCAGCTGCTTTACTCGCTTTAGCTGCAAGCCCGGAAGTCAATTGTGTAATTATTGGCCAAAGGAGTATGACCGATGTCGCTGATATTATTAGAAGAAAAGTTACCCGCAATATAAACGAAACCAGCATTGAGCCAAGAGCAATACCGATGAGAAATACAAAAATCCAGGCAAAAGTTCGCGCTACTGATTCCTTCAATTCGGGAATTTTGTAACGCACAACCCAGTTTAGGATAACGGTGTCAGCAAGTATGCGCAGGGCCCAGGCTGCAGCTGTGCCTGAAATACCGAACTTTCGCGTCAACATCCAAAGCAAGAAGGCATAAGGTAAGAATTCCAAAAGGTGCGTTTTGGCCACTAGATCCGGCCGGCCTGCGCTCTGCAGGACGGTAAATGGCATACGGGCAAGGGTGTTAATAAGCCATCCCACAGCCAGCCACTGTACAACCGGCGTTGCCATCCGACGGAAATCATCGCCTAGCCAGATTTGCAGTGCCTCAGGTGCCAGCAGGAAAGAGGCACTCAATGCTGGGAGCATAAGCAGTAGGAGAATGCGAGATGCCTGCGAATATATTATGACCAATCGTTGCTTATCAGCCTTTAAAGCTGTTGTTAAAGCAGGAAACAACACATTCAACATGGATCTGGGCAGAAGCTGTAAGCGGGATAATACTTCATATGGGGTGACATAATAAGAAACGGCTGTCATTGTCAAAACTGCGCCTATGAGAAACCGATCGAAATATACCATCAAGGGCCCGACGATATTTGTGACGGTAAGCCATCCGCCAAAATGAAACAATGGAGAAATATGTTTTTTTTGTGGGGGGATAAAATGCTTGAGTTCCGGACGGACTGAGGCAGCGGTCAAATAATATGCGACAAGAGCACATATACGGGTTGTCACCAGGGCAGCAGTAGCCCAGGTCAGGCTTGGCGAAAATTGTAATGTCAGGAACGGTCCGCCAAATGTCAGCACCCCTAAGGGAATACGTACAGCCGTAATAGTCGCAAAGTGCTGGTGAGCCTGCAATATTCCTACAAACGCTGCAGTAACAACCACTGCTGGAAGGCCGAGGGCGAGAATGCGCATTGCAGTTATGCCTTCATTTTGAAGACTTGCTTCTACGTTTAAAATATGATGGATAAGTGCCTCGGCCGCAAGGCTGATAATTCCGGACCCTATTAGACCAAATAGCAGGATCAGTAATATAGCAGTCCATATAAGAGTCCCAAGGTCGTTGGTATCGCCAGTGCCAAGCCGATCCGCGACTAGTTTTGTCAAGGCTCGGCCGAACCCCATATCAAAAAGGCTGAAGTACCCGACGCCCATCCAAATAATTGTAAGCAGGCCGAAACGCTCTTTCCCAAAACCATCTATAAGCAAGGGGATGACGAAAAGTGCCGTTACCATTGGCGCGGCCATACCGCCGAAATTCCAGAGAGCGCTGCGGGCCAGAACACGCCCGGAGATAAAAGATTTTGCTGATTCAGTCAAAGGTTTGCGTCCTATGGCACCCTCGTACAGACCGTGCATAATTTTTTATCTTTACAATGTGCAGCGCGACAGATTATCTTTCTTCACCAATAACAATGAGATAATTTAATAACTCCAATCCCCTACAGCAAAAACAATTTTCAACCCTCGATTTTTCATTTTAACCCACAATCCAACCAATTGTTCCTTTGATTTCTCTTTAAATGACTTTTTTGATCTTTATGCAGCCCGGTCAAATAATCTCAAACAAATCTCTATGCACTTCAGTTCGATCTGTATCCGTGCAAACAATTATGTCTTTAACAATTTATCAAAAAGATTTTTATACACGCTCCGCCCCCTTCGATTACATCTTGCAACCGATTACGCACCCATTATTAACTCGCTCACTTAAATCTAAAATAATAAATCTCAGATCTTAATCTCTTCCATTATTGGTTAAAAGACCCACAAAGCAAAGAAGATATACCTGTTTTTGTTTACAACGATATTATGTTCATGTCAAGTTTTACAATAGCACACTGCATATTCGACATAAGCCAGAATTTTTTTCAATAAAAAATAAAAAAGCTCAACAAAAACGCACAAACAAAAATTCATTTTCCCCTTGCGCCTTACTCAAATCAGGCACCCCACGGCCACTGACGCACTCCTCTTTTAACGACAGACGAGGTTACTGTAGCCCCCTCCTGTTCATCCTCCATAAAGTGGCTGATAAGCAAAATTTTTTGACCGAATTATTACGCAATTTGTAGCAGGTTTGAAGTTTTTTTACCATGCAGGACC
>JAGYOK010000052.1 GCA_018399685.1 Alphaproteobacteria bacterium
TTAACAAAATTTAAGGTAATTTGGGAGGGTTATGCAGAGGTCTCTATATAATTTTTTTATGAGACAAAGGAGAATAATAACTATCGGTTATCAAGGAGAATATTACTATGCAAATTATCTCAAAAGACAGCGAATATCGCATGCTGAAAGATTTGAGAGCCTTGTGGCAGGGACAACCAAAAAACAGGTGTTTGCAACTTAAATTCTCCCAAACCGATAAATACAAAGATGACTGGCCGGATATGGTTTCAAATGAGCTGAAGTTATTCTTTGAAGATGTTTTTTTAGACGTGTTCGTGTGTCAGGATCATGATTTATTCATCATTAACCGCACAATGACCCACAAACGCGTAGCACAGCTTTTAACCCACCTAAAACCGAAACTTGGGCTGGCCCGCGAAGAAATGGCAGGGCTGGCCACTCTTTTTGAAATAGGCATAGACTGGCCAAAAATCAGAGCCCTATGTGAAAGAAAAATTGAAAATATCCGCCTGAAAATTGAAATTCAAGAAAACGAAGAAAAGCTCAAAAACGCTGACGAAGACCTATCTGGAAAAGGGGATCCTTCTTTCAAAGACGCCATAGAAGAATTATCTGTATCCCTTGCTAAAAGGCGTAAAAAGCGGAAAATTGCGGATATCATGGTCATAGAGGACGACCCCATGTCCCAGAAACTTATCAGCAATGTGCTTAAAGGCGAGTACAATTACACAATCTTTGGCGAGGGCCAAAAGGCCGTAATGAACTATCTTATCAAAGCGCCCGACGTTTTGTTTCTTGACATTAACCTCCCCGATATCAGCGGACACGACATTCTCAAAAAGATTTTCGAGATTGACCCGGAAGCTTACATTGTGATGTTCAGCGGAAATGGTGATAAAGAAAACGTGCTTAAGGCAATTAGTCTGGGAGCCAATGGCTTTTTAGGCAAGCCCTTTACGCGGGACAAGCTTATGCAATACATAAGGAAATCCCCCCATATGAAGGGAAAATGGCACTGAACATAAAAACTATCCGTATACACAATCAATAAATTAATAAAAGATACTT
Source organism: Alphaproteobacteria bacterium (assembly GCA_018399685.1). Taxonomy (GTDB): domain Bacteria; phylum Pseudomonadota; class Alphaproteobacteria; order Micavibrionales; family Micavibrionaceae; genus UBA1672. Next base: position 1,051 of record JAGYOK010000052.1, read on the forward strand.
TAGGAGCAAATCATGGAAATCCTGTCTATTAATGCCGAAAGAAAGTTGTTCGAAATTGCATCCTCTATTTCACAAGACGCCCAAACGTGGCACGACTGGTTTTGCCTTAAAATAGACCTTGGAGCATGTGAAGGTAAGCTTTACGAGGATTCCGCGGGTCTGGCACGCTCTATCATCAACACACACCTTAAAGACATTCAAGGCGACACCTTCATATGCAAGAACAAAACAATTCACATTCTTTGCAAACCCCCATCAGAAAACGTTTTGGAACAAACAGGCGTGCAAATATGCGATTTGATAACCTCTGAAAATGGCAGCCCTGTGAACTACGTCTTATACGACCTGAGCATAAACGGATATGACTACGCAAAAAGTGTGATGGGGACAACAAACAGCCTTTTTAAACTGCCCGAAATGCAGGATGATGAACAAATCGAGATAGAAAAAGAACCGTCAGTGCCGCTAAAACAACCTGATACCATCGGCAAAAAGCAACTATCCTCAAAAAATACACCAAAAGTTTTGCTTGTTGAAGATGATCCCATAACGCGCTGGATGGTTAGAAATTCGCTAAAAGAAATATGCGATTTTGCTACTGCGCCAACAGCCAACAAAGCATACGCCATGTACACATCATATCAGCCTGATGTAGTATTCCTTGATATTAATCTGCCGGACAATAATGGCCGCGCAGTTCTAGGCTGGATCATGGAGCATGATCCGGGTGCGTGCGTTGTTATGTTCTCCAGTAACGGCTCTTTGGATAATATTACCGAATGCCTTAATAATGGGGCTAGCGGATTTGTTACAAAACCTTTCCTGAAAGAGGATCTTTTACACTATGTTAAACACCGTGCTGGCTGATCCCTCACTTATAGAAATTATAATACACATTATTATCGGTATTATCGTGTCGGGCGTGATACTGTTTTTTATCCTCTTAATATCACGCAAAGCTGGGAAACCTCTCGCCTCTATCCTTAAGGAGCTTGAGCAAATAAAGCAATTGCCAAATAACAACCCAAACCCTGTTATGTGCACCGATTATGAGGGCAATATTATCTATGCAAATCCCGCAGCATTAAACAAATTCCCGGACATAGAAGAGAAAGGATTTGATCACCCGATATTCAAAGACCTTGAGGATTTTATTGAAGAATCTCTACAAGACCCGGACATTAATGACGTTATTAAAAGAGAAGTAACATGCAAAGGTTTCTTCTACGATCAGCAAGTCACCTCTATCATCCACGGTAATGAAAGAATGCTGGTATCCTATTGCTATGACATAACCACTCACAAAATATCCGAAAAACAATTACAAATAACCAAAGACGCCGCTGAAGTCGCCAACCGTGCAAAAAGCGATTTTCTTGCCAACGTTTCCCATGAACTGCGCACACCTATGAACGGCATCATAGGCCTTTCGCAATTGCTCATTGATATGTCCAAAGAACAAGAGCTAAAAGAACTTGCCTCGGCTGTAACCAGCTCTTCCCGCAATCTCCTTATTTTGTTGAACGATATCCTAGATCTATCAAAGATTGAGGCCGGAGAGCTCACGCTTGAGCGCATACCTTTTGACGTGCGCCGCACTATAATTCAGGCCGTTGACCTTTTAAAACCCATCGCCTCACGAAAAAGCGTAATTCTGGACAGCGTAATAAGCTCGATTCTCCCTGAGCGTATAATCGGCGACCCTGCCCGCTTGCAGCAAATCATAAACAACCTGATTAGTAACGCCATAAAATTTACCGAGGAAGGTTACGTACGCATAGATGTCAATAGTGGCCGAAACGAAATTAACCAGCCCGAGCTTCATATTTATGTCGAGGACACAGGAATTGGCATACCGGAAGATAAACGCGAAGTTATTTTCCAAAAATTCACACAGGCTGATGTTTCTACTGCACGCAAATACGGGGGAACAGGTCTGGGACTATCAATCACTAAAGAGCTTGTCCACAAAATGGGAGGAACCATTGGCGTAGACAGTATTGTTGATAAAGGAACCACCTTTTTTGTCAAAATTCCGATTGAAATTGATAAAATGGCCACAGACGATAGCCTTTCAGGCAAAAAACAGCTTAAAGAAATACCTATTAATACGAGCGCCAGAATACTCGTTGTAGACGACCACCCGATCAACCTTCTTTTTATGCGCAAGGTTCTAAAGAAAATCGGTTTTGAAAACGCTGATGAGGCCGACAGTGGTAGAAAAGCCATAGATATGGCCGCTAAAAAAGAATATGACCTTATATTTATGGACTGCCAGATGCCTGATATTGACGGCTTTAAGGCCTCTACTATCATCCGCGAATCCGAAGAAAAAATCGGGGATATTAAAATCGTCGCTGTTACAGCTGACGCCATGAAAGGCGCGCGGGAAAAATGTCTGGATGCAGGAATGAATGACTATATAAGCAAGCCAGTAGACATTGATAAGCTAAAAGACGTTCTAAGCGTATGGCTCCCTGTAAAAAGTAAAGCCACAACCGACAAAAAAACCGAGCCGGACAATAAAGAAAAAAGCAAAAAAACACCCCGGACTTCCAAAGGCTCTGAAAAAAAGCTCAATAAAGAGATAAGCAAAGATAAAGGCGACAAAAACGTCATGGACTGGGAACGCCTTGATATGTTCACAGACGGCGATCCGGAAGAAGAAAAAGCATTAATTGAGCTCTTTATCAGCAACGCCGAAGAAACCCTTAAACTCATAAAACAGCATACAAAAATCGGAGATAACGAAGAATGGGAGAACGCCACTCACCGTTTAAAGGGGTCTGCCGCAAATCTAGGGGCTAAAAATTTATCGGACATCTGCTCTCAAGCTGAAAAAGCAAGCAGAGAGAATGAAGAGACAAAACGCATCTTGTATCGTTGCATTATGGAATCGTACGAAGAAGTTCGAGATAACTTGTATAACAAGCGCTCTTGACCCTTTTATAAGCATTACCCGCCCGGCTGCGAATATCCAGTAAATAAAAGAGCGCCCTCTTTCTACAACCCCTTGTTTTACATGACTTCAAGGAAAATAAAAAATTATTCTAGTTGCAAATTTTTTGTTTAAAGTTGAATATCCCCACCATAATGAAATTAACAAAAGTTACTATGTATGGGCGGTAAGACCAATATCAACAATACCCTCGATATTGAGCACTCTCCAAGCTTAAAGAGTTGGGGAGAACGCCGGAAATTACCCAAAAACAATATAGCTATTGAGTGCGGCTGGGGGCGATTGCTGTTTGCTCACACATTCCCGAAAAGCAAAACTCTGGCAAGCACCCTAAGGAAAGAAGCGGAAAACAAACGGGATCTGGCGCTTTACGTGCGCGAGCCGCAAGTCGTTGTATCTTACGACCCGCAAAGTCTGTTCGTGGCTCCCTCTTTCATTTACCGCCTCGAACTGAAAAACTACAAACCTCTTAAAAAAGATAAATCCGGCTTTACCATCCGCCGGATCGACACTAAAAACGATATAGAGAGCATCAACCGTATTTACCGCTCTCGTCACATGGTGGAAGTAAGCCCAGATTTCCTGAAGAAATCATATAATAAAAGGAAATACCTCACCTACTGGGTAGCCATAGACAGCGACACAATGGAAGTCATTGCAGTTTGTATGGGCGTTGACCATGAAGAAGCTTTTGGCGACCCGGAAAAAGGTGCAAGCCTTTGGTGCCTCGCCGTCGATCCGCAGGCTTCACACCCTGCTATCGGCCTTCACATGGTGCAACACGTCATCCAGTACTATAAAAAAGCCCGAAAGGCTAAGCTTGATCTATCTGTGATGCACTCTAATGTTGAGGCGATCAGCCTTTATGAAAAGCTCGGTTTTGTAAAAATTCCAGCCTTTGTGGTCAAAAACAAAAACGCCATAAATGAGGATCTGTATATCGGCCACAGCATTAACTCAACACCGGAGGAAGAGCTTAACCCCTACTCCATGGTTATCATAAATGAGGCACGCAAGCGAGGCATACGCGTGGATATTCTCGATGCCGATAACAATATATACGGCCTCTCTCACGGAGGAATATGCATAACCTGCCGTGAATCGCTGACCGATCTAACCTCCTCTATAGCGATGAGCCGCTGCAATGACAGACACACAACTGTGCGCCTTCTTGAAGAGGCAGGATTATCTGTTCCCGAGCAGGTTCTTACTACAAAACTCCCCGAAAATATGGAGTTCATGGATAAACACGGAAGCATTATTGTTAAGCCACGCTTACGTGTGCACGGCTTTGGAACAACCGTCGGAGTTTCTACAAAAGAAGACTTACAAAAAGCAATTAAAGCCGCCAAGAAAATCCACTACGAAGTCCTTCTGGAAGAAATGATGAGCGGGCAGGAAATGCGCGTTATTGTCATTGACTTTAAAGTGGTAGCCGCAGCGATAAGACACCCGCCTATCGTAGTTGGCAATGGCGAACACACAATATTGGAACTTGTCGAAAAGCAAAGCCGCCGCCGCCAACAGGCCACACAGGGTGAATGCTCCATCCCTATTGATAAAGACCTGACAGAAACGATCCAAAGCGCAGGATTTGAACTTAAAGACATTCTGCCCAAGGGCAAAGAGCTACAAGTGCGCAACACCACCAAACAACGCTATGGGGGAACATGGCACGATGTCACCGGAGAACTTAACACAGAGCTGAGAGAAGCCGCGCGCCACGCAGCAATAGCCCTTGATATTCCAGTGGTCGGGCTGGACTTTATTGTAAACGCTCCATCCGAACCCGAATATATTATTATCGAAGCCATGGAGCGCCCATATCTGGTCAATTATGAGCCACAGCCCGCAGCCGAGCGTTTCATCGACTTCCTTTTCCCCCAAAGCATCGCCAAAATGGCGTAAAACACATTACACACATCCCCTAAACCCCGCTATAAGCGTTTGTTTTCATTACATACAAGAAAAAAAACAAATTATTGTTGTTGAAATATCCGCTTGACCCGTTAACTTGTAGCTCCGAAAAACAACAAAAGTTATGTGGTTATGAGTACCAAAACAAATGTCGATAAAAATCTGAATAAAAATCAGGCTAAGAGTCAGGATAAAAATCAGGACAACGACATTCTGGATGTAGAAAAATCTCCAAGTTTAAAAAACTGGGGAGAGCCAGCAAATCTCCCGAAAAAAAATGTCATTATTGAGTGTGGCTGGGGTCGTTTATTGTTTGCCCACTCCTTCGCAGACAGCAAAAAGCTGGCTGAAAGCCTCAGAGAAGAAGGCGAAAATAAAAGAGACCTCGCCCTTTATGTCCGTGAACCGCAAGTTGTTGTAGCCAACGACCCGCAAGGATTATTCATTGACCCGTCATATACGTTCCGCCTCCCGCTGGAAAACTATAAGCCTCTGAAAAAAGAAAAGGCGGGGTTTTACATCCGCCCTCTTGATACAAAAACCGATACAGAGAGCATAAACCGCATCTATCAGACACGCCACATGATGGAGGTCGAGCCAGAATTCCTGCAAAAATCCTATAATAAGAGAAAGTATCTGACTTATTGGGTTGCTGTAGATGACGATACAGAAGAAATCATCGCGTGTTGTATGGGTATTGACCATAAAATCGCCTTTAGCGACCCTGAAAACGGCGCAAGCCTTTGGTGCCTCGCCGTCGATCCGCAAGCCTCACACCCTGCAATCGGCATTCACATGGTTCAATATATTGCCGAACATTACATAGAACAGGGGCGTTCTATCCTTGATTTGTCTGTAATGCACTCCAACAAGGAAGCAATCAGCCTTTACGAGAAAATCGGCTTCATCCAGATTCCCGCCTTTTGTATTAAAAACAAAAACGCAATTAACGAAAAGCTTTTCACCGGCCCCGACCCGGAGGAAATGGAAGAGCTTAACCCCTACTCCATGATTATCATCAACGAGGCTCGCAAGCGCGGCATACGCGTAGATGTTTTTGACCCGATTGATAACTATTTCGGTCTTTCCAGCGGTGGAACAAGCATAGTATGCCGTGAATCGCTGACCGATCTGACCTCCTCGATAGCGATGAGCCGCTGTAACGACAGAAGAATAACCGCACGTACACTTAGAAGCTCTGGACTGTTCGTCCCCGACCAACATCTGGCCTGCACGTTATCCAAAAACATGGCCTTTATGGAAGAACATGGAAGCGTAGTTGTTAAGCCATGTATGCGAATTCCCGGAGCCGGAACGACGATCAACGTCTCAACAAAAGAAGAGCTTCAAAAAGCCATTAAACACGCCAAGAAAGTCCATCACGATGTCATGCTCGAAGAAATGGTGGACGGTAAGGACATGCGCGTCCTTGTGATTGACTTTGAGGTTGTTGCCGCTGCGATAAGAAAACCTCCAATAATCTTTGGTAATGGCGAGCACACGGTTTTAGAACTTGTTGAAAAGCAAAGTCGCCGCCGTGAATGTGCAACGCAAGGTGAAACAACTATTCCGGTTGATAAAGAACTGGCCGAAACCGTGCAGGAAGCCGGATACGATCTTGACGATATCCTGCCAAAAGGTCGGGAGCTACAGGTACGCAAAACTGCCAACCTGCACTTTGGTGGTACCTCGCACGATGTCACCGGAGAGCTTCACCCGGATCTGATTAATGCCGCTATACAGGCTGCATACACGCTGGATACCCCCGTTGTAGGGCTGGATTTTATAATCTCTGATCCGTCAGAGCCGGAATACGTAATTGTTGAAGCTAATGAACGCCCCCATCTGGTGAACCATGAACCTCAACCCACAGCCGAACGCTTCATCGACTACCTCTTCCCGCAAAGCGCTTTAAGAGAAAACTAAAAACTCTCACCTTTTGCAAAGGATTATAAGTGATGTATTTGCGCCATTGAGGCCGTAACCGAGAAATCAAAAAAGGCCTCCCCCAAAACATTGGCCAGAGATGTAGATTTGCACTGTTTGGGTGTGTCCTAGGGTCAGGACCTATTAATTATGCTTTTTTCTGCGCTATAACCATAATGAATTGGCTCATAATATGTTGGCCATTGGCATCAATATTTGTACAAGACTCAATTTCTTCGCCGTTAAAAAAGGAAATATTTGTAAAAGAATCTTCAAGAAGAGCCATTAATCTGGCTTCATCATAAAAATAAATAATGTGAGCTTCTCTGTCCTTATATATAGCTGTTGTATTGTCATTAGCGCCGGTTGTTTTGACCCATGTCATTTGCTGTTCGTTGAAGTCTTTCGGTGATCGTGCGCTTAAAATAAAAGTGCCCTCCGGTTTAAGAGACGCTGCAATTTTTTCTACAACATCAGAAGCTCTGAGAGGGTCAATCAAGTGCAAAGTCCTGTGAGAAATGGCCGCATCAAAAAAACCGCTTTGAATTCGAGCCTCCAGAAAGTCACCATGTACAATCTTTGCCCGATGTGCATTGATATGGTTTTTAACACGTTCCCGAGCAAGGGCAACCCCGACATCAGATTTATCAAAAGCATCAACAAAATGCCCCTTATTAATAAGCACTTTTGTGTCGCGGCCATACCCGCAGGCAAATTCAAGAACGCGGGCATGCGGCTTTAATTTGCTTAAAAGTGCCTGTGCGCATGCGCTGGAAGTGTCCCCCCACAAATAGCCTTGATCCCGATATCGTTTACTCCAGATATCGAGATCATCAGCAAGCTGACCGTTGCTTTCTTTTTCCTGCAAAGGGATCATTCTGCATATCCTTGTTCTTTTAAGGCTTTTTCCAGAAGCTCTTTAGGCGGATCAATGGCAAGATTATCCCAAACCATAAGGAATAGATCCCTGTAACCTTTCGCAAAATCGGCCTGATACATGATATTTACAACTAAATCATTTTCTTCAAAATCAAGAAAGGCAAGACGATCGTGATATGAATAAAAAGATTTTTCGTTAAAATATTGCTTATTTATCCATTTATATTGGGAATATTTTAGCGTCAGGAAGTTGGGATCACCTTCCTGTGTGATAATACGCACATCCATCAACTCTCTGTCTTTAATCATTCTTCGCCGGTGGTTCTCCCAACGGTCAGGTCCCATCCATTTAACCCAGTTGGTGTGGACGACATTTGAAAGAAAGACTGGCGTTGGATTTTTCTTTGTGCCGTATTTAACTGAAGTATTGTAAACATCGTCAAGGAAATCTTCCATGGCGTTTTTACCTTTGAGCGTGCGGATATATTGATAGGGGCGAGGCTCTACACCGCCGTTTTCAGTGAACTGAATATCGCAATTATCAAAAAACCTGGACATCTTCTCATAGGTGCTTATGCGCGTATCAACGGGTTCGTCAGATTCGAATTTACGAAGCCCGATTTCAGATATGCCCATACCAGATGCTGCCTCACTTTGGCTAATTCCTAAAAGAGCGCGCGCGGCTCGACATTGCTGTGATGTAATTTTCATATCCATAGCTCGACCTTACATTACGAAAACCGATATGACAATAGCGGAAATATATAT
>JAGYOK010000053.1 GCA_018399685.1 Alphaproteobacteria bacterium
TTTTGTGAAGCTCGTTTCTGGAGTTGAGAATATCTTTTGCGTAATATTCCCAGATTTTCTCGGCGATGCGGCGTTCCTCATTGGTTGGGATAACATGCGTTTCGAACTCAGGCATCCATTCGAGATGTTTAAGAATCGCATTGCGAACACCTTCGGCGTTCTCCCCAATGCCTGCGGTGAAGACAAGGCCGTCTATTCCGCCTATTGAGACTGCCATTGCTGCGATATATTGCGCTGTTTTGAATGCAAAATATTCAACGGCAAACTTAGCGTCTTCATCGTCGCTTTCGGTTAAAACCTTGATGTCGTTGCTAAGCCCTGAAAGACCTTTTAGCCCGGATTCCTTATAGAGCAGGGTTTCCATCTTTTTAAGATCGTAGCCCATGTGATTCATTATGTAAAGGAGAGCTCCGGCATCAATAGCACCTGTGCGGGTTCCCATGGGAAGCCCGTCAAGGGCGGTCATGCCCATTGTGCTGTCAATGCTTTTGCCTTCCTTGAGAGCGCACAAGCTTGCGCCGTTACCAAGGTGTGCCACGACTACTTTGCCCTTGGCAAGTTTCGGATGATCTTTTTCTAAACGAGAGGCAATCCAGTCATAGGATAAACCATGGAAACCATAACGTAACACGCCTTTTTCCGCCATTTCTTTAGGCAAAGCGAAGTGTGTGAAGAGGGGCTCATGATTGGCGTGGAAGGCGGTATCAAAGCATCCATATTGCAGGATGTTTGGCACTTTATCTTCCAAAATGTCGACGGCGACCAGATTGTGTGGTTGGTGCAGCGGCGCCAGATGAGTGATGCTGTGAAGGTATTCAAGCGTTTCCTCGTCTAAAAATGAAGGAGTCGAAAAGCGCGAGCCACCATGCACAATGCGGTGCGCCGCGGCTTTGATATCTTCCAAAGCAAAATCGTTGTGCGCCAGCCAAGCCAGAATATGGTCAAACGCATCTTCGTGTGTTTTAAGAGGGCATAGCGGCAATTCTTGCGTTTCTCTGCCTATAGTTTTGGCCGAGAACCTTGTGTCTCCGCCGATCTCGTTCACAGTTCCCTGTGCAAGTAACGGGAGGTCGGAGCTTAGTCCGAACAGGCGGAATTTAGCGCTTGAAGAGCCGGAGTTTATAACAAAAAGATATTTCTGTTCCATTATTTAATCTTTCCTTTTCTGCGTGCATCGGCCATTGCTTTGGCGACTGCACATGAGAGTAAACGTGTTCTTATTGAGTCGGCGCGGCTGGTCAGGATGATCGGAACGCGGGTTCCAAGCATAATCCCCGCAGCGTTAGCGCCGCCTAAAAAGATGAGCTGTTTGGCCAGAATGTTTCCAGATTCAATGTTGGGAGCAACAAGGATGTCTGCGTCTCCGGCAACACTGGAGATAATCTTTTTGGTTTTAACCGCTTCCAGAGAAATGGCATTGTCAAAAGCAAGCGGGCCGTCAAGGTCGCCGCCTGTGATCTGACCTCGATCAGACATTTTGCAAAGAGCGGCAGCGTCTATTGTAGAGGGCATTGAGCCTGTAACTGTTTCTACTGCCGAGAGAATAGCAACTTTGGGCTTGCGGTTTTTTTCTTCGAACAAAACATTCCACAGGTCAATTGCGTTCTGGCAGATATCAACTTTTGCGGCCAGATCCGGTGTGATGTTGGCCACAGCGTCGGTAATCATTAACGGCTTGTGATATGTGGGAACGTTTAAAAGGAAGGCGTGGGAAATCCGGCGTTCTGTACGCAGACCCGCAGAAGATGGGACAACGGCTCCCAAAAGCTCGTCTGTGTGGAGATCGCCTTTCATGAGAGCTTCTATATCGCCTGCAACGGCTAGCTGAACAGCGATTTTTGCAGAGTCGTGAGAGTGCTCGGAGTTAACGATCTCCCAGTTTTCTGCACCCTCAACACCGCTTTCTTTGATAGCAGCAAGAATACGGGCTTTGGGGCCGATAAGAACCGGTATGATAAGGTCTTCTGTGACGGCATCAGCTACGGCTTCAATTCCAGACGGGGTAACCGGGTGAACTACACCAACGCGCAAAGGGTCAAGCTCCCGGCTTTTTGCCAGAGTATCTTCGTAATGGTATTTTCCGTGAACCGAGATCATCGGCGTATCGGGACGAAGGATTTTGATTTTGCGGATCGGTGCAAGTACTTTTGCAATTCCATCGGCAACAACTTCGCCTTTTTCATTTGTACAAACGCAGTCAAATATTACGCTTTTGTCTTTTTTATATTTTCTTTTAACGGTAACTTTTGCTGTGATGGTTTCATCAACCTTTATGGGGCGTCTGAATTTTATGTCTTGCTCTAAATAGCCTGTGCCGGGGCCGGGAAGCTCGGTTCCTAAAACAGTGGAGATTAACCCTCCAGACCACATGGAGTGCCCTACAATGCCGTTAAAGCGTGATTTTTCTGCATATTCTGCGTCCAGGTGAGTGGGGTTAACATCTCCCGAAACAGCGGCAAAAATATGAATTTCCTGCTGTGTGAGTTGACGTGTTATTTCGGCAGTTTGTCCAACCTTGATGTCATCAAAGACATGGTTTTCTAGCATTTCACTGGCCATTGAAGTGTACCTTTCGTGGTGTAGGTGAACTCGAAGTGGTTAAAATATAAAAACTCTAAAGCGTGCTTTTTAAGGGAGCCCTTAAAAAACTTAAAATTCGGTTTTAATCAGATTGGCATTAGAAATTAATGCCGGGATTTGATCGTTTCTTGTGCCTTATAAAACACTAAATTCCTTAAAGAGAGGTTAAAAGGAACGAACATCTTTCCATTGCGGGGATGTTATCGGCAAGGATTCTAACATAAGGGCATGAAATAGCAATATTTCGCACCTGCAATATTTGTGAAAACTGTTAGTTATTAAGGCGGGGATAAAAAACGGGGTGTAATAAAAGGTGTCAGGAGATTTGTTCATATAACTGATACGTTGCGTATATTTTAATAACACCTGATCCTATTCACATTGCATGCTGTTAGAGCAAAAAATTTCGTGCATCTTTTTTATCAGGGCACACATTTGTGGAGATGATATCTTGTAATAAACGTGCAGGCCTTCTTTTCTGGATTTGATGTAATCTTGCTCTCTAAGCTGTTTAAGGTATTGAGAAACCTGTGACTGGCTGGACAGCTTTTTTTCGTGTTCAACAATCTCGCCTGCCGACATTTCCCCTTTTTCCAGCAGGTTGCAAAGAATGCTGAGGCGTACCGGATGGTTAAGCGTTTTTATCGCCTTTAGTACATCTTTCATGTCTTCATGTTTTGCCATGGGTAATTCCTGTTGTTTTTATCAAGCAGTTACCGTTTTTGATGACGGCTGTATGTTTTACTTGACATTATATTAATAATAATTAAATTAAAATATATTAATATATACTCACAAAGACGAGGGCTAGTCAATGAATATCGATCGTATTGTCTTTTTATTCGCAGGTTTTGTTGTTTTAACAAGTCTGTTTCTCGGTTACTATGTTACATCATACTGGTTTTTACTGACAGGGTTTGTGGGGCTGAATATGTTTCAAGCGGCTTTTACAGGGTTTTGCCCGCTTGCAATTATTCTTAAACGCTTAGGGATAAAATCTGGCGCTGCATTTAAATAAGGGAATAAAGAGATGATGTTGCTGTCTGAATTGGCCGTAGAAAAACCAAAATGGTTTATGCGTTTGGCGATAGTGCTTAGCGTGTTTTTCGTTCTTGGCGTGGCCGCGCCATCGCTGGCGCCCAATATATTCCCGCAGCTTTCTCCCCTCACAATTGATACCGATCCTGAAAATATGCTCTCTAGCGATGAGCCGGTACGGGTGTTCCATAATGACCGCAAGAAGGAATATAGCCTTCATGATATCATTGTTGTGGGCGTGGTAAACAAGACCAATCCGAACGGGGTGTTCAATGTTAAATCGCTCCAGAGTATCTATGATCTTGGCGAATATGCACGTGAGATAGAAGGGGTTGTCAGCGCCGAGATTATTTCCCCTTCCAATGTTGATAATATTGAGCAGGCAGGTTTGGGGAGTGTGCGTTTTGAGTGGCTGATGAAAGCGCCTCCCAAAACCGAGGAAGAGGCCTTAGCTATTGCCGAGAAAGCTGCGCATATTCCGTTCTTGAAAGATACGTTGATTTCGGGCGATCAAAAGGCTGTCGCGCTTTATATTCCGATTACATCTAAAAGTATTAGCTATAAAGTTTCTAGCCTGCTGCGCGATAAAATCGAGACGCTGGAGGGTAGTGATACGTGGTATATCACCGGACTTCCTGTGGCGCAGGATACGTTCGGGGTGGAGATGTTTATCCAGATGGCGATATCCGCGCCTATGGCGATGTTGTTGATCTTTGCGCTGATGTGGTATTTCTTCCGAAGCGTGAAACTGATTATCTCGCCGATGATTGTGGCGGTTGTCTCGGTGATTGTGACGATGGGCGCGCTGGTGATGAGCGGGCATACGGTGCATATCATGTCCTCGATGATCCCGATATTTATTATGCCGATTGCGGTGCTGGACGCTGTGCATATTCTTTCGGATTTCTTTGATGTTTACCCCAAGTACAAAGACCGCAAAAAGACGATTATGCACGTGATGAAAGAGCTTTCGATGCCGATGCTGTTCACATCACTGACTACGGCGGCGGGGTTTGGTTCGCTCGCGTTTACGCCGATTCCGCCAGTGCAGGTTTTCGGTGTGTTTATTGCCTTTGGTGTGGCGGTGGCGTGGTTGTTCACGATTACGCTTGTGCCAGCTTATATTATGCTGATGAGTGAAGATTCATTGGAGGGCTTTGGGATGGAGCATAAGGAAGGGGAGGGGCATTCGGATTCTCTGCTTGCAAAATTGTTGCACGCAACGGGACGATTTACCTTTGCTCAAGCCAAGTTGGTGCTTGTTGTAATGCTGGTGCTTTTGGGCGTGTCGGCCTATGGGATTACAAAAATCCAGATTAACGATAACCCCGTGAAATGGTTCACAGCAGACCATGAAATACGCGTGGCTGATCGTGCGCTGAATGAGCGGTTTGCCGGAACGTATATGGCGTATCTGGAGCTTTCTCCGACCGGGGATGTGAAAGAGCGGTTTGCCGCGGCGTTGAGCGATGCTCTGGATGAAGATAATCCGCAAGGCATGATCTTGAAAAAAGCTTTGCCGGAGCTTGGCAGTGATATCAACGCGATCAAGGATTTTCTCTATGAGAGGCAAAATGCCGCGCCGGATGATGATATCTATTATGCTTGGGATGATGTGGCGGCGCTGGTCGATGAGGCTTATGGCCGCGCAGAATTGTTTAAACAGCCTGAGATTTTGCGCTTTGTTGAAGGGTTGCAAACATATTTGCTAACTACTGGGTTGGTAGGGAAGAGTAACGCGCTGCCCGATATTATCAAGACGGTGCATAGGGAGCTGTATCTGGGCGATGAGAAAGCGTTCCGTATTCCGGATATGCAAAATGCGGTGGCGCAGACTTTGATGACGTACCAGAACTCGCACAGGCCTAATGATTTGTGGCACTTTACGACTCCGTCTTTTGATAAAACTGTATTGTGGATTCAGCTCAAGAGTGGCGATAACAAGGATATGAGCAAGGTGGTTAAGGCGGTTGGTGAGTATATGGCTGCGCATGAGGCGCCTGTGGCGTTGGAGCATAAATGGTTCGGCCTGACTTATATCAATGTTATCTGGCAAGATAAAATGGTTGCAGGCATGGTTGAGGCTTTTGCTGGATCGTTTGTGATTGTGCTGTTGATGATGATTATATTGTTCCGCTCTTTTGCCTGGGGCGCGCTTTCGATGATTCCGCTTACGGTTACGATTGCCTTTATTTATGGTATTATCGGGTTTGTTGGTAAAGATTATGATATGCCAGTAGCGGTGCTGTCTTCGCTCTCGCTGGGGCTGGCGGTGGATTACGCTATTCACTTTTTGGCGCGTAGCCGTGAAGCTCTAAAGGCGGCGGGGAGCTGGGATAAGGCAATTAAGGTCGTGTTTGGTGAGCCTGCGCGTGCGATTGCCCGTAACGTCATTGTGATCGGTGTGGGATTTACGCCGCTGCTCTTTGCACCGCTTGTGCCGTATAAGACGGTGGGATTTTTTATCTCAGCGATATTGGTGTTTGCGGGAGCGGCTACGCTGTTGATTTTACCTGCGATGATTACTGTGTTTGAAAAATACCTGATTAGGAGAGAAAAATGAAAATAAAACATGCAGCATTATTACTGGTTAGCAGTTTAGCGATAAGCTTTCCTGCTTTTGCAATGGATGTAAGCGAGATCGTGGCTAAAGCCAATCATGTTTCCTATTATCAAGGAGATGACGGTCGCGCACGCGTGAAGATGGAGATCATTGATTCTCAAGGGCGCAAGCGTATGCGCGACTTTACGATTTTGCGAAAGGATATCGGCGATGATGATAAAGAGCAAAGATTCTATGTTTATTTCAATCGTCCGGCGGATGTTAACCGAACTGTGTTTATGGTCTATAAGCATGTCGGCGGGGATGATGATCGCTGGCTCTATCTGCCTGCTCTGGATCTGGTGAAGCGGATTGCTGCATCGGATGAGCGCACAAGTTTTGTCGGCTCGGACTTCTTTTATGAAGATGTGTCGGGGCGCAATCCATCCGAAGATACGCATGAGTTGCTTGAGACTACGGATAATTTCTATGTTATTAAGAGCGTGCCAAAGGATGCTCAGGCGGTGGAATTCAGCTATTACAAGAGCCACATTCACAAGGTCAGTTTTATTCCCGTGAAGATCGAGTATTACGATAAAAAGGGAGAGAAGTACCGCGAAGGAGCCGCCGAGAAAGTCGATACGGTGCAAGGTTATCCAACGGTTACCCAAGGCTCTATGAGTGATTTGCGCTCGGGCAGTAAAACGGTGCTGAGCTATGGCAGCGTGCAATATGATATCGGGTTGCCGGATGATATCTTCGCCGAGCGCTATTTGCGGCAACCGCCGCAGGAGTATTTGAAGCGATGAAGGGTTTTTGCAGAGTTTTCCCTCTCCCTTTGGGGGAGAGGGTTAGGGTGAGGGAGGCTTTCAGTGTTAGCCACCCCCACCTAACCTCCCCCTCAAGGGGGAGGAATTATCTCCCTTTATTTGTTATTTCTGTGTTATTACTTACTTCTCCAGCTCTGGCCGAGGAACCTTTATTGCCTGCGGGGTTGGGGGGTGATTCTTCTTCATTTGAAAGCGATTTTAAAGAAGAAAGTACGGCTAGTGCTTTGCCGTTTGGTATAACCGGATTTATCGAGACGCGCGGGGGCGTGCGATTAGCCGATCAGCCTTATGAGAAGGATGTTAGTATCGGTGAAACGCGCCTCCAGCTTCAGGCCGAGCAATATTGGGGGAGCGTTACAGGGCGGGTTACTGCTGATTTTGTCGCTGATCCGGTGGCTGATCGTTATGCGGTTGATCTGGATAATGGCGATGGCTGGTTGGATTTGCGCGAAGCGTTTGTGGCGTGGCGGGCGAGCGATTTTATGGACATAAAAGCCGGACGCCAGATTTTGACATGGGGGACGGGCGATATGGTTTTCCTCAACGATATGTTCCCGAAAGATTTTGATTCATTTTTTATTGGCAGGGATGAGGAATATTTAAAAGCGCCATCCGATGCGTTAAAGACGTCGTTCTTCTCGGATGCTGCAAATTTGGACGTTGTTTATACGCCGCATTTTAACTCTGATCGCTATACCGATGGGGCGCGGATTAGCACTTATGATCCGTTTTCCGGCGGGCAGACGGGCAGAAGCAATGTACTGGCGGTTGATAGCCGTGTGGATTGGTTTGATGAGGACGAGATTGCTGCGAGAATTTACCGCAACATAGGGTCTTATGAAGCCGCGCTTTACGGCTATCACGGCTATTGGAAGAACCCGCAAGGCTCGGATATGGTGAATATGCGCGCAACATTTCCGAAGCTCTCGGTTTACGGGGCGAGCGTAAGGGGGCCGATTGCCAAGGGGATCGGGAACGTGGAAGTGGCCTATTACGATAGCCGCGAAGATCGGGGCGGCAGCGATCCCTATAATCCCAATGACCAGTTCCGTTTTTTGCTCGGGTATGAGCAAGAGCTGGCCAGTGAGCTAACCGGAGGGGTGCAATATAATTTAGAGCGCACCCTAGATTATGATGAATTACTGGTGAATGCTCCGGTTGGGTCGGCTATTCCTGAGGAAGACCGCCATGTGGTAACGCTGCGCTTAACCAAGCAGATGATGAATCAGAACTTGACGTTGTCTTTGTTTAACTTCTGGTCGCCGAGCGATAAGGACGGCTATGTGCGCCCCAAGGCAAGTTATAAGATCAATGATAGCTGGAGCGCAGAAGCGGGGGGGAATGTTTTTTATGGCGAAAAGCGGAGTACTTTCTTTGGCCAGCTAGAGGATAACACTAATATTTATGTGTCTTTGCGCTATAGTTTTTAAGAGCAAAATGTTAAGCTCTATAAGGCTTTGGCAAAGAAAAGGAGACCCGTTTTATGAATGAAGTGCAACCTGTCGATCCCCACACATTGAAAAAATGGCTTGATGCGGGAGAAGCTATATTGATTGATGTGCGTGAGGTCGATGAATACAGCGAAGCATGTATCCCCGGTTCTATTTTGGTTCCGGTGAATAATTGCGGCCCGGAAATTCTGCCAAAGAATCCTGATAAGAAAATTGTCTTTCATTGTAAATCAGGAGCACGTGGTTGCAAAGCTTGTGCGCGAACGATGATCGATCAGGTTATTTATAACCTTGAAGGAGGCATTGATGCATGGATTGCTGCAGGTTTTGAAGTTAAGGGTTTTTAAAGAATAATTTAAAAAAGGAGAGCAATCGTGAAAGATTATATAAAGGCTACAGAAACCATAACAGCCGGAATGAAAGAGCTGGGCAAGGAAGTTCCCGGTTTGCTGCAGGGGTTTGGTGCAATGTCCAAGGCAGCAAAAGTTGATGGCGTTCTGGATATGAAAACAAAAGAGCTGATTGCTCTGGCTTTGGGTGTGGCAGGACATTGTGATGGCTGTATCGGTTTTCATATGAAAGAGCTTGTAGAGCTTGGCGCAACAAAAGCGGAAATATCCGAGGCATTGGCCGTGGCAACATATATGGGCGGTGGCCCATCTTTGATGTATGCCGCCGAGGCTATGGTTGCTTATGACCAATTCTTTAGGGTCAGGACCTATTAATTATATCCATTGTAGCGCCTGTCAAATTTTTAGTATAGTGCTTTAGAATAAGAATCGGTCATGTTATACT
>JAGYOK010000054.1 GCA_018399685.1 Alphaproteobacteria bacterium
AGCACATCCACCACCTTCCCCACCCAGGCGGCGTTGAGCGCCGCCGGAATTACATACGGCACTAAGCGCCGGATACCTCGAAGAATTCTATGCAGGCTTTGGCGGACAAATCATCTTCCGCCCTGTCTATTCGCGTTTCGCAGCAGGCGGTGAGCTATGGCAGGCTTTCCACAGAAATCCTGACACGCAATTAAATCTTGCCATGAATGGCACGCAGGTTACAACAGGACATGCCCACATCTGGTATGACCTCCCTTATTACGACATAACAGCAAAATTCAGTGCCGGACGCTACTTGCTTGGCGACACGGGGGTAAGCGTAGGATTGGAAAAGAATTTTGAAAATGGAGCCACGCTCAGCGCCTCAACAACACTCACAGACACCAGCGATGCTGATCTTTTCGGCAGCACAACACACAGCTACCACAGCCTTAACCTATCCCTGCCCTTGGGAAGCCTGCCATACATCCCGTCAGGCAGCTCCCTTCGCGTAAGAAATGCACCATTTGGCCGTGACAGTGCTCAGATTTTGGACAAGCCCATCGACCTTTACAACATGACCCAAAGCTTCACCATTGACAATATTGCCCGTCATTGGCCTGAGATAACCGAATAAACAGGAAATAAATCCTGTAAATCGACCCTTGATTGCGCATTATGGTATGAAGCTTGCCTCACTTAAATCAAAAAAACTCCTCCCTGCCGTACAACAAAAAAGAACCGCCTGAAAAAGGCGGCTTAAAAAATATACAATCATTTACAAATACCAGAGTCTAATTCCAACAACTTCTTCTATGCGCACTAATTAATTTCAAAACAAATCGTTTTATTTAACTTGCAAACTCTTTTTACCGTAAAAAAGGAACCGCTAACACAAAATCTATCAAGAAATATCCCCACACCCTTTTTAATAATACATGGTTTTTTATGTAAATACAAACTATATGGATTTGTTTAGCAATTCCAATATATTAGAAAAATCATCCGGCTTTTCTACAGAAAAAGAAAGCATCTCTTTTGTTCGCGGATGCACACATTCAAGCTCTTGCGCATGAAGAGCTTGACGAGGAAAACTCAAAACTTTCTCAATAATCTCAGACGAATATCCTTCTTTTTTAAGTTTTGACTTTAACAAAGTAGGTTGAGGGCCATATAAAAGATCCCCCACCAAAGGGTGCCCCAGAGCCTCCATATGCACACGAATCTGGTGCGTACGACCCGTCTCCAGCCTGCACTCCACCAGACTGCAAGCCTCTCCAAAACTTTGTATTACGTGGTAATGCGTACGAGCCTGCCTTGGCGATCCCGACATAACGCTCATTTTCAAACGATTGTGCTTATGCCGCCCGACAGCCCGATCTACCGCCCCTTTTAACGGCATAGGAACCCCCGTAACCAGCGCATGATAAACACGGCTTAAAGAACGATCCGCGAGTTGCTCACCAAGAGAATGATGCGCATAATCATTCTTTGCCACCAGAATAAGGCCACTGGTTTCTTTATCGAGACGATGGACTATCCCGGGGCGAATAACCCCGCCTATCCCCGATAAGCTGCCTCCACAATGAAAAAGCAGCGCATTAACCATAGTGCCATTCCAGTTCCCTGCCCCCGGATGCACGACTAACCCTGCCTGCTTGTTTATCACAAGCATTTCATCATCTTCATATACAATGTCCAAAGGAATGTCCTGCGGGCAAGGCTCAGCCTCCACCGGCTCAGGAATACCCAGCGTAAAGACATCGCCCTCACTAACCTTTAAAGAAGCTGTTTTAAGAGGCTTGCCGTTCAGACAAACATCCCCGCTTTTAATAAGGGACTGCAACCGCGAGCGCGACATCTCGGAACACAGAGCACTCAAAACCTTGTCCGCCCGCTTCCCCTCATGCTCGGAAGGTACATCGAATTCTAAATCTATATCTTCACTATCCACGATAACCCGCTTTAAAAATTAAATAATATCTATCTGCAAGGGTCTTCGTACGTATTATCCATCTCTGGAATAAACACCCACCCTTTTTGCAATAACTCCAGCGAACCCTCGGATTTTTTGTCCGATTCGTTTTCTTGATTCGCAGGCTTTATTTCTTCGATCACGTCCTGCGCTGAAATCTTCTTCTGCAAAAGAGCCAGCCCCTGACGCGTTTTATCGGAAAGCTGTACGTCTGGCAAATGAATTTCCCCGTCTTCCCTTAACAAAGCCACGTCCGGTGAGTTCTCCTTGCGCTGTTTTTTTATCTCAGCGTACGATTTTTGCCAGCTATCCCCGATCAGTACGCGTCTTCCCTCACTACCTAAAAACATATAAGAAACATAAGATCCAAACCTCGCATAAAAAGCGTCGGCAGACATGATAAGGCCAAGCGGAGAAAGCGTTAGAAGATGTCCGAAAGATGAGTGCCTTGCTTGTTCTTGCCGCTCTTCATCGCTCAGATTACTTTCCGCTGCCGCCCCCTTCTTTTCTATCATCTCTCCCGACAACAAAAGAGATATTCTCCCGTCATAATGCTGAACAACATTACGTACATTATATCTATAATCACCATTTTTGCTGGCATAATATCTCTGCCAGAGCATCCCTCCATACTGGCCGTCAAGCTTTGCGAGCCACCCTCCGGTAATATTTGATTCGGCTGAATTTACGTCACCGGCGATAAGTACGCTCCCGTCTTTTCCTTCTGCGCCCTCGACAAGCTTGGCCGATATCCCCCGTCCGTATTCTTTTTGCCAGACCATCGACAAATCAGGGTTCAACCGCATAACCCACGCTATTTTCTTCTTCGAGTCATTTTCGAAATAACCCGTAGCGATATACCCCTTTTTATCCCCTGCAAAGGTCTGCTTACCCACATGCAAAAGTTCGGTTTTCACGCCGAGAATATAAGAGCGCATATCAACCTTTTTTCCGCTTTTATTTAATATATAGATCGAAGCGTTTTTTTGTGACTGATGAGCTTCCTCCCCCCATTTACGGGATACCGTAACCGCAACCACCCAGTTATTACCATCTACTGATGGATGTATATCGTTAGCCTGTAGCTCAAAAACATTTTCTTTAATAGTTTCAGAAGATTTTAAAGCGCCGTTTTTATCAAAAAAACCAATCCAGAAATAAAGAGCTCCCTTTGGCGTTTCCATATTAAGCAATACAGCGCTCCCCTCACCATCGGGAACAATTCTCACTATATCTTTCATGTCAGGTATATTATGCGTCTTTTCCCAATTAGCCCTTCCCCTGTCATTAAATTGAACCAACAACAAAGATGGCCGCACATTTTTCATTAGCTGCACTTGCCCCGCGACGAGGACATCTCCATTATCCAGCCCGTATGAAGAAACAAAGCGCGCCTGCCTTCCCTTTGCCACAGTGCCATGCTGGTTATAGAAGGTCTGCCAGACCATAGCAGCGCCGGGGTCAGGCTTATCAAAACGCGTTATCGTTTCATAAGGCGCATTGCATTGTTGTGCCTGTGCGCTTTTTGGAATAAACACCAAAAATGATACGCACAAAAAAACAAAAAGAACCTGTAACGCGCCAGTTAAAAAAAATCTGTTGAGCATGGCATTGATCGCGGTTAGTGTAAAACATTGTTAAAAAGGATCTTATCTTATTTAAGTCCTTCATTTTTTCTCCGACAGTGTAAAGCCGATTGTATTGAATGTCTATCAAAGTTCTGATTATCAGTGACGCATGGTATCCGCAGGTTAACGGGGTTGTGCGCACTTATGAACACCTGCGCGATGAGCTGGTCGCCATGAACCATTCCGTAGAAATCATCGGCCCGGCAGACTTTGATATAAGCATACCAACCCCATTTTACCCGGAAATCAGACTGGTGCTCAGCCCCTACAAGCGCCTTAAGCGCATGATCGAAGATTTTGCCCCTGATAAAATCCATATAGCAACGGAAGGCCCCTTGGGCTGGGCGGGGCGTAAATACTGCATTAAGAATAATCTTCCCTTTTCCACATCATACCATACGCAATTTCCGGACTATGTTGCCAAGCGTTTTGCGTGGCTTATCCCTCCTCTTTATAACGTGGTTCACCGTCAAGCCGTCAAAGCCGTCAGGCGTTTTCATGGAGCATCCTCAATCCTTTTTATTGCTACACAAAGCCTTGAGGATCAGCTCAAAAGCTGGAAATTTAAAACACCGATGGTTCACCTTACTCGCGGAGTTGACTATTCCACATTTCACCCCGGCGAAAAGACTGTGCTGATGGACATTAAAAAACCCATTGCTCTTTATGTAGGCCGCATTGCTATTGAAAAGAACCTCGACGCCTTTTTAGATATGGAGTGGGAGGGCAGCAAAGTGCTGGTCGGGGATGGCCCTATGCGTGAATGGCTGGAAAAACGATATCCCGATGCTTTGTTTGTTGGAAAAAAGACCGGCTCCGAGCTAGCCGATTACTATCGCTCCAGCGATGTTTTCGTCTTTCCTTCAAAGACAGACACCTTTGGTATTGTCCTTATTGAAGCTCTGGCCTGCGGCCTTCCGGTTGCCGCTTACGATGTTATGGGACCAAGGGACATCATAACAAAACCATTTTTGGGCATACTCGATAGCGATCTTGGTAAAGCCGCCAAAAAAGCTCTCTTATTAGCTCTAGATTCCGAAAAACGATCCTCATACGTACAGTCTAATTATAAC
Organism: Alphaproteobacteria bacterium; assembly: GCA_018399685.1. Lineage (GTDB taxonomy): Bacteria > Pseudomonadota > Alphaproteobacteria > Micavibrionales > Micavibrionaceae > UBA1672. Next base: position 4,656 of record JAGYOK010000054.1, read on the forward strand.
TGGGATGAAGCAGGAAAACAGTTTTTAGGCGCTTTATAATCAGGAATCATTGAACGTCAGCAACCGACTCTGGATGCAATAATATTACCCAATAATATTAACCAAAAAAACTAAAAAATGTTATACTGATACCGGGAATATTAAAGTTTATAATGGTAATCGGATGGCACACATACTGCTTGCAGAAGATGACAAATCTATGTTGAACTTTCTTGTGATCGCCCTGCAAAGAGCCGGTCACACGGTTGTTGCCAGAACAAACGGCATGGATGCTCTCAGCGTTCTTGAAGAAGAAAACGACCCTCCTTTTAACATGCTGCTTACTGATATAGTCATGCCGGGCATTGATGGTCTGGAGCTTGCTCATAAAACGACGGAAAAATATCCCGATATAAAGGTCATGTTTATCACTGGTTTTGCGGCTATGGCACTGGAAGACCACAAAAAACACCACAAATTTAATAATGGACGAAGAGCACCCCAAATTCTGTCCAAACCCTTTCATCTAAACGATTTGGTTAAACGTATCGAAACTATGCTTGAGTGCTGATTAAACCAAAATATAATACTGTTAAGTCATTTTTTCACTTGAAAAAAATCCCCGACCTCGTTAGAGCTAACGATACATTTTTAAAAGTGGGCGGTTAGCTCAGGGGTAGAGCACTTGCTCGACACGCAAGGGGTCACTGGTTCAATCCCAGTACCGCCCACCACTTTCTTCTACACACAACCCCACGAAACTCCATAATACTTTATTTTACCTTGATTTTTTGCAGGAATAATTCCATACTCATTTATGGAGTTACACCACATTACCCCCAAATCAACCAAGCGCTGGGGGTAATATGTGGGGGTAACGGCATATAACTGGGGGTAACGTAAATGAAATTAAGCGATAGAACCTGTAAAACCGCCAAACCAAAGGATAAACAATATAAGCTTTCCGATGGTGGCGGGCTATATTTATTAGTGCGCCCGACCGGAGGAAAACTCTGGCAAATGAAATACCGCTATCTGGGTAAGGAAAAGACGCTTTCTATAGGCCAGTACCCTATTATCTCGCTTGCCGAAGCACGAATGGCCAGAGACAAGGCCAAGAAACTATTAGCACAAAACCCGCCGATAGACCCAATGGCAGATAAACAAGAGCAAAAACGCCAGACCATTCGCAAAGTAGAGAACACATTCAAAGCCGTTGCTCTCGAATGGCACGAACAAAACACCCAGCGCTGGAGCAAAAATTATGCATACAAAGTCAAAAGAGGCTTGGAGCTTAACGTCTTCCCTTTCATTGGCACCCGCCCTATCGCAGACATAACACCGCAAGAATTGCTCAATGAAGTCTTAAGAAAAATAGAAAAGCGCGGTTCGCTGGACATTGCCAGCCGTACAAAACAAATCTGCGGGCAGGTTTTTCGCTATGGCATACAAACAGGCCGATGCGAATGGAGCGCCGCAGAAAACCTTCAGGGCGCATTAAAAACCAAACCAAAAGAGCATTTCAGAACAATAGACGCTAAAGACCTACCCAAGTTCCTAAACGCCCTAGAGCGCAACGAAGCCCGCCTGTTTGAAAGAACCCGCCGCGCAGTGTGGTTATCGCTCTATACCTTTTGCCGCCCCGGAGAAATAAGGCAATCCCGTTGGCAGGATATAGACTTTGACGAAAAGCTTTGGATTATCCCAGCGCAGTTCATGAAGATGAATCGTGACCACGTTGTTCCCTTAAGCCGCCAAGCTTTGGCAGTATTGGAAGAGCAAAGAGGAGAAACTGCCATATTCCCATCGGAATGGGTGTTTCCCTCACAAGTGCGCCCACGTAACCCCATAAGCGATGGAACAGTAAACAAAGCAATCCGTAACCTTGGCTTTGGTGGGAAGATGGTGGCGCATGGCTTTAGAGCCTTAGCACGCACCACGATACGTGAAAAGCTGCGCTACGATAGCGAGATTATAGAACGGCAATTAGCACATAAAGCATCCGGTGCACTAGGTGAAGCCTATGACCGCACCCAATTTATCGAAGAACGCATAAAGATGATGCAAGATTGGGCGGACTATATCGATGCCCAAGCCAGCCACGGCCAAGTGGTTAAAGTTAGGTTTGGAAAATGACAGAAGAAAATGAAAAACGCATGTATAAAAGAAAATTCACACCTGCCAAATGGGTGCCTTATACAGCGGCTTGCAATGCGCTGGAAGTATATGAAAAACTGTATAAAAAAATTACAAAAGCGGAAAGGGAGAGGTGTGATACAAAAGCTATGTATATCCAATACAAAGCCATTGAGGCTTTGTGTACTGATAAAAAAATAAAGGATTTTTGGCAAGTCACGACAAAGGATGGTTGTTATGATGTACATCCGATGATGATGGGCTCTTTTTTTGGAATATTTATCAGTTACCGTCGAGGGCCTAGAATTACTGAAAAAGAAAGAGATAAGAAGTTAAAAAAAATAGATGATTTATTAAAAGAGATTTGTGAGCTCATTGTTTCAGATTCGAGTATTCATGACCGCGTTTATATTGGGTTTTTAAATACTATAAATAATGTTTGCGACGCTCTTGCAGATTCAAATCCAGAATATATCAAAAAAGGATCTCCAAGGTGTTTTCCTCCTTTAGCAGGAGAACCAACTATATTTATTCAAAAGCTGCGTGAAAACATCGAATCATGTAGCATTAAAACCCATTCAGACTGGCCGCTGCATATCAGGAACGAAAAAAAAGCTGAGCGTGTTTATTTCATGCACCAGATATCCGAGTTGGTACAATACGCATATTCATATCGTAGACAAAACCATGCAATGACTGCCCGTATATTAAACGTGATTCGCCCAGACTTAGGGAAATTCACCGAAGATAACGTTCGCTTAACGGTAGGAAAACTCTGGGAACCGAAACCATTGCATGAAAAATAAAGCCTACCATTTCGGTTCTGCATGTTTATAAATTTCTGTGATTTTTTGGCCTCAATATCTATGGCACGTTATATTCATATTTAACAAACTATATGAGGTTTAAAGAATGCATCAAAACACACACACCCAATCAGTTCAGGAATTTTGCAAAACTAACGGCATATCCCAAAGTTTTTTCTACAAGTTACGTAAGCAGGGCAAAGCCCCACGATGCATGATAATCGGACGAAGGCGGATTATATCTTCTGAAGCAGCTCAAGAGTGGCGCGAAGCAATGGAATCCGATGCCTAGGCAATAAAAAGCCCCATAAGTGGCTTCAACACTTAAAGGGCAAACATTCAAAACATAAATGAAACTACGAAAGGAATGCTAATAATGAGCATTGCCAAAGACCACACTTGTATCAATCACAAAGATACTCAGGAAGAAACCACCCCGTTACTCGAATACGAAAACGGGCATTTAATCGGAAAACACCCCCTAAGCACAGACGTAAATTTATTACGAAGCGCTGGGCACGAAGAAGCGCCAATAGCAAAAATCATCCGCAAAAAATGCCTTGATTGCTGCGTAGGCCAGCCCAGCGAAATAAGGTACTGCGTTTGCACGTCTTGCCCGCTCTGGCCTTATCGCATGGGCATAAACCCGTTCATATCCGCACGCTGTAAAAAATCCCTAGCGCAACAAAACTTCACGAAGGCGGAGGGTTAAGGTCATGAGCAAAAACAAACTCTCTTTTAACGCGTGGATAGATGGCACGCGCAGACAATACCAAGTCACTGGAAAACGCGCCAAAACCCTTGCCGCATTATGCAGCACCGGCACACGCGGAATTACAGCTCTTGAAATGTCAAATACATGGGCGCTGCGCTTGGCGGCCTATATACATGACCTGCGAAAACTTGGTCTTGATATTCAAACCCTGAATGAAAAGCATGAGGAGGGCTGGCATGGGCGCTATGTCCTGATTACTCCGGTAGAAATACCGAATTATGAAGGCAA
>JAGYOK010000055.1 GCA_018399685.1 Alphaproteobacteria bacterium
AAGACGAAATTATAGAACTGGTGGTTTTGATCTATAAGGCAAATAGCGCAAGAGATAAGGCCGGACACATTGAAAACGCCTTGGAGCGCGTGCAGGTGGTGCAGCTTATGATTCGTTTGTCCCATGATATGAGAATTTTACCACGGCGGCATTATTCCGATCTGGCGGAAAAAACCGATAGTCTGGCTCGACAGGCGCAGGGTTGGCTAAAAAGTGCGAATAAGAATTCGGGGAAGAGTGAGCCGGAACGGATTGTAGGTTAAGGCCTGCACCGGAGAGCGTGTTCATCTCGGATGGTGGCGGTATTTGTCTCAAAAGGGGCAGATACCAAAGTAGAAACCGTAAGGTGAAAGGCAGCAGAACTGAGTATTCGGTTTTGTTGATCAAGAGATCATCATCGAAACGTATGCCTCATCGCGTTTCCGGGGACTGGTCGTCGTCGGAGAACAATAATAATAACGCGTGGAGACAGAGCTTCAGTGACGGCAATCAGAATAACAACAACAAGAACAACAATAACGCCGTCCGCTGTGCCCGGAGGTGGAAGCCCTTCCCCGAAGCTTTCTGTGTTGACCCTCGAAGCATTATTTGATGCTTATTTCGATTGTCGCAAACATAAACGTAACAGCCTGAATCACCTTGCCTATGAAATGGAGCTGGAAAGAAATACCGTTCAGTTATGGCGAGATCTGGAATCGGGCAGCTATGAAATTGGCCAAAGCATTGCTTTTGTTGTTCAGTATCCCAAAATTCGTGAAATATGGGCGGCAGATTTTAGGGATCGAGTGGTTCATCATCTGATTTATAATGCAATCAGACCTAGATTTGAGAAAAGCTTTATTCGCGATACCTATGCCTGTATTCCAGGGCGTGGTGTGCATGATGGAATGCGCAGGGTTTCCCACTTTGCGCGGTCTGTGACAAAAAGCTGGAGCGCTCCTGCTTATGCTATGAAGGCCGATATAGCCAATTTTTTTAACAGCATAGATAATGAACGGCTTATCGAGATTTTGGGGAAACGTGTACCGGAAAAATGGATTATGGATTTGATAGAGCAAATTATTCATCACAACCCGCGCCTCGATGTAATTCGGCAATCGACACCAGAAATGTTTGCCTCTGTTCCAACACATAAAAGCTTTATGCATGCCCCATCGGGTAGGGGGTTGCCGATTGGCAATCTGACCAGCCAGTTTTTTGCCAATGTTTATTTGAATGAGCTGGATCAGTTTGTAAAGCACAAGTTAAAAGTCCGGTATTACGGGCGTTACGTTGATGATATCATATTGTTTCATGAAGACGCTGAAGTTCTTAATGGTTGGTATGATGAAATTAAGGATTTTTTGTATGATAATTTGGGAATGCAGTTGCATCCCAATAAGAAATGGCTGAACCGCGCGGATGTTGGTATTGATTTTGTCGGGTTTGTGATAAAGCCGGGGAGAACCTATTTGCGGCAAATGTCTCTTTCCCGCTGTAAGCAGAGAATAAGAGCTTGGGAGAAGAAAGGCGCTCTGGTTGATGAACATGTTCTTGCTGGCCTGTCGGCCAGCGTAAACAGCTATCTTGGGATGCTACGTCAAGTTGACGGTTATAATGCAAGAAAATCTGTATGTTGTGGCCTTGAAAATTTGTTTATCCGAGCTGATGAGGGGTATACGAAAATTGGCTCTAAACACACAAAGGTACAAAAGCGGCCATAGGATTTTAGGAGATTGGTCGCCTGTGTTTTGCAACAGAGCCAATTATCGGCTATTTATGAATATACTCTTATGAATTTGGGGAAGAAAAAATACAGTGACAACCGCATAATACAATATTAATCTCCATAATACATGCTATCAAGTACTATATATTGCTATTTGATATTATCTAATGTTAAAATGACTTTTTGAAAAGGAGTTATTAAAATGACATCAATGAGCGTTTCTTTATCGGATCAACTTCGTGGTTTTATTAAAAGCCGTGTTGAATGCGGCGATTACCACAATGAAAGCGAATATATTCGTGATTTAGTTAGAAGAGATAGGAATAAATTATCTGAAGAGCAACAGCTTTTAAATCTTCTTCGACAGTCTGAACAAAGCGGTGTAAGTAATAGCACTATTCCTGATATTATGAGCGGAGACAAACTTTTCTTAAACCATTGATTCTAAATTAAAATTTCTTACATTTTCACTATACGTGTAACAAACCGTGTAAGTCAAGTTATTAAATAAGCGCAAATCCTTACCATCTCTTTGTTTCGAGAATAGACGTCTTGGTCGCCCGTCAGGTAAAAAACATGACGGGCGTGCTATACGAAGTTTATTGGAAGTTTATGCGAATAGGAGAATAGCTACGCCATAAAGCATTTAAACCTTGAAATTACCATAAGCTAACACTATAATATTAATATATAGATAAAATACGGTGTTAGTAATACAATGATATCACTATTAACAGTACCCAAAGCACAAGGCAAACTGGCGGAATATACCCGCGCCAGACGCTTGGCTACAGGATTAACGCAGGAAGGGCTAGCCAAACGTTCCGGAGTCAGCCTGCCGACGCTTCGCAAATTCGAGCAAAAAGGTCTAATATCCCTTGAATCCTTCCTAAAGCTTATGGTGGTTCTGGATGGATTAGAACCTCTTCTCGATGCCGTAAAACCGAGGAAGAAAGAATTTGCCTCCATTGATGATGTACTGGCAAAAGACAATAAAACACGCAAGAAAGGCTGGCGTAAATGAGCTTCTCTCCCATTGAAGAAATCAAAGTTGGACTAAATATCACTGACGATACAATCCCTGTAGGTCGCTTGGCATCAAGGGAAGGGATAATTTATTTTGAATATGACGCCTCGTTCATCGAAAGAGGTTTGGAGATATCGCCTCTAAATCTAAAATTGGAACCCGGTGTTAAGAGCTTCGACCGCTTCCTATTTGAAGGGCTACCCGGAGTATTTAACGACAGCCTGCCCGATGGCTGGGGAAGACTGCTCTTTGACCGTTCTGTGCGTTCTGCGGGACTTTCTCCTTCTGAGATAACACCTCTAGACAGACTAGCCCATGTGGGCTTACATGGCACAGGAGCACTGGTCTATGAACCGGACCAAAGCACTGACGATGCCAACGATGCCATTAACCTCGACACCTTAAGTGAGCATACACAGGAAGTTTTGGAAGGCGAAGCACAAGAAGTATTGCAGGAGCTTTTGTCCTTAAATGGCTCCTCTGCCGGAGCACGCCCAAAAGCCCTTATAGGTGTTGACAAAAACCGTAAAGCCGTTGTCCATGGCAAAAAAGGTAAACAAGGTTATGAACCTTGGATAGTTAAATTCGCAAACACGAATGATGGTTTAGATGCAGGAGCTATCGAGTATGTTTATGCGCTCATGGCAAAAGAAGCCGGATTAGATATGACGGATGTACACCTGTTTCCTGCACATAAAAGCGCGGGGTATTTTGCAACAAAACGCTTTGATCGTGAGGACAGAAAGCGTATTCACACGCACAGTGCATGCGGTTTGCTGCACTCTGATTTCCGCACTCCATCATTAGATTACGAAGATTTGATTAGCCTAACTAATATCCTCACCAAAGACGTGCGCGAAGTAGAAAAGATGTTCCGCATAGCCGTGTTTAACGTGCTGTCGCATAACCGTGACGACCACAGCAAGAATTTCAGCTTTCTGATAGACGAAACAGGAGAATGGAAAATCTCTCCCGCCTACGACCTAACTTTTTCTTTTGGCCCACGCGGAGAACAAAGTACTATGGTTATGGGTGAGGGACGCGACCCCAGTGCAGAACACTTGGTGAAGCTAGGTACAGAAGCTCAAATTTCTGCAGCAAAGATTAACGAAATAATCAACCAAACCCGCCACGCACTAAGCCAGTGGGAAACTTTGGCTCAGGAATACGGGGTCAATAAAGAAAATATCAACCTAATAGCCAACAAAACCAAAACTTGACAAAACCTTAATTTTATAGGAATATAGTCATCGCAAAGCACCAGAAGTCCATCTTCTCGGTGCTTTTTTGTGTTCAAGAATCCTCTAAATGAGAAAGACGAGCTATGAAAGTAAAGCTGAACAAGCGCTTTGTCCGCAATGGCAAAGTGGATGAATATGATGTGCGGCAAATGAAAGTCGCGCTTATTGATGATTTTAGGATCAAGAAAACACGGGCGCAGGAAGTTATCAAAGAAGTTACGCTAGCGGTGGGCAAATGGCGAACAGTCGCTGCTCAGTTTGGTTTAAGTAAGAAAGAACTTGATCGTATGGCTTCTGCTTTTGAGCATGAAGATTTGAAGAAAGCGCTTGGTGTAAAAGATGAAAATTAAAGATATAGTCAAGTCAGATACTTTGTCTGCCTTGGTTAAAATTTAAGCAGCTTTTTTCTGCTGGTACAATTGTTTTCTTAAACGCAGCGGTTTCGTCTTGATTTTGTAGTGTTGCCGGAGGCTAAATTCATTCTGAAACCTCTGGAATACGTGCTCTATCCCATGAAAATTTAAATAAATTTCTGATGCTTTCAGCATATTGAGCATCATTAATGATTGTAACTTTTGCTGGTGGCCCCCAAATTAACATGGCAACTTTATCACCGTAGATAAAAGTGGGGCTATTACAGAAGTTATCTTCTGGTATCCAGCGGTACATAGAAACTGGTCCAAGAAAATTAGTGTCTCCCTCACAGCACATAATTTTCTCTGTGATTTTGGCGGCCTTTAGACGCTTTAAATGCATTTCAAGATATTCGGTAATGTCTTTACCTAGGTGAGTAGGTTCAGTGTTATTTGCAATTAAAACTTCTTTGTTGTTATGGCCAACTAATGTTTCATAGATATCGTCCCACAACGCTTTGACAGCATCTTTTCCTTGTAAAATATGAATAGTAGCGTCTGATATACGGACACCGTCACCGGACAAAAATTCTACCCCGTGAATCTCAAAGGCATTTTGAATTTCACGAATAGTGTCCTGACGGGGGCGGGATATTTCATTTTCTATATTCTTAATGGCTTCACGAGACACACCAGCTTTGTTGCCAAGGTCTTTTTGTGTCCAGTTTAGTAGACCTCTAGCGGCTCTGATCTGTTTTATTGTAATCATGGTTTGGTTTTGTTGTGTGTAAAAGGTAGTCACTTTATATCATTAATTATCTTTATGGCCAATATATATAAAAATACCAAAAAGAGAATTAATAAAAACAAAAAAGATAAAATAAACTCAGACTAAAGCATTGAAAAACAAGAGATTTTTATTGACATGTGACATAATAATCGGTTATAACATTACTATCAGAGACAAATTATAACGTGTGGCTGGAGGAAGTTATGAGCGCAGTTAAAAAGATAGAGCAGGATGACATCTTGTCATTCATTACGCTCACAGAATTTGATTATAAACAGCTACGATCTTTTGAAGATATGTTGGTATCAAGTATTCAGGCGGCAGAGGAAACATTGACAACAGCTAAAAACAGACATGCTATTTTTGCGCGAATGTTGCAACGCTTGGAAGAGCAAAACGGAATTAAAGCATTAGATTAAATCTGTTTCCACACAGTAATGGCCCCCTTTGCAACCCACACGGCGAAGGGGGCACTTATTAATTTTCGTGTGTAACTGAGTAAGAAAGTAAAAGTGGGGAAGTAATCATGACAGACAAGACCAATGAAATGGCCACCCTTGCGGGTTGGCTAGAGGAAAACTGCGGCGAAATCCAGGCACAGTATATAATTGACCACATCACAAGAATGCAAAGAAGGGGCAGCCCTCTGGAATGTTTGGAGATTATGCTTCTGGCTGATCTTATCCATGGCTATCGTAAGGAAATGCTGCGCCAGATCAAAGAATTCAAAGCTTTGCGCAAGCAGGAAAACTCTTCTTCACTAACGTCCGTGCGTATCTATCGCAAGCTCAAAGACATGAAAGATCAGATATGCCAGGGCATAGAGTGCTGGACAACTTTACGTGATGACTATTTCCTGCAACGTGCTTGTTACATGGAACATTACCGCCGCAAAAAAGAAGGATTCATGCCTAAAGAAGAAACAACAAAAGAAGAAGCGCTCTCTCAAAAGCGCATAAAGAAATGTGCTTAAAGTGCTTCTTCGCCCCCGTTTTCCTGCCCACACAGCAGTAAAAAGACCCTCTTTGCCGCCCACACGGCGAAGGGGGTGCTTTTTTTATTTATACAGAAAACTATATCGGCTCAAAAAAATCAGTGCCATTACGCAATAGTGAACGTTCTTGTGAAAAGACATTGCATTTACGTTCAATTTTTTCAATCAACTGGCGTGCGTAATATAGCGGCACAGCTTGGGCATTAAGGACTGTTTCAAGATAATCCAGTGTTTCATCGGGGTTTTGCTTGGCCATTTTAAGGATCATGCCAAAAGCTGTGCATGCCTCATGCTTGCCTGTTTCACGAGCGTAAAGCATTTCACCAAGCGCGGGCAGCACATCACCTGCTGGCAATGCTTCAATCTGCGCCACAAGATTTGGTGCTTTCTCAAAAACTTCATCACCATAAAGAACAAGATTTTGATAAAAACGATTTAATAGATTAGCTGTTTCTTGCGGCAAGCTTTCAATGTGTGGTGCAAGGTCAACGGGCTTCATAGGGCGCACGGTTTTGTTAAGCTCAAGCACAAGCCACTCATTTGTCAGGTTCACAAGGTTATGATAGAAGCCAAAACCATCTTTGCGCACGACATGAAACGGCGCTTCTCCAGCGGAGTGTCTCTTTAAGACTAAATCGGGGTTATTGGGGTTGCTTATGTCATAAGTGAGGTATGGAACATCCAGATCACTCACAGCGCCATTTTCAGGCAAGGCCGCAAGTAACAAACAATTTTTTAATGTGCTAAGGCCGTTCTTACCTTCACGAATAGCACCCTTAATCTCAATGGTGGCTTTCTCAACTTCATCATGGGCATTCATTTGCTCTGGCGCATTAGCTGTGTAACCATGAGGGGGCAGAAGGATGATGCGCTTTACATGCCTTTCGCCTTCATCTTTACTGGCAATAGAAAAAGACGAATGCCTTTCAACAATCGTTATCTCATCACCAAGCGTTTGGCGAATGAGGTCTTTAACAAAATGCTCTTTAAGTGCGTCTCTTAATTCCATAACACTCTCTTGTTAACGTGCAATTTCTAGCGCTTTTTGCCACGCAGCGTCAAACATATTTTCGATATTATGTTTAATGTCTTCGTCTATGATAACCTTGATACTGATTTCATCTTCGCTGAAATCAAGGAAACCAATCTTATTGCCATATCCATAAATGATGTTATTTGTCCATCGGACAGGCAACGCTCGGTGCTCTGCCAACCCTAAAATTTGTTTTTCGTTTTCATCGGAAACAATGATGCGGAAATTAAAGTTGTTCTTTATTTCCCCCATTCGCTCGGCGTGCATCTGATACCATTCTTTACCGAGGTGTTCGCGCCACAAAACAGGCTTTGAATTAAAAAGGAATATCTCGTCGCCCATATCACGGGCAGTTTCATAAACATCATCCATAAAGAGGCGAAAACCATCAACACCCGTAAAGGTGCGCGTATTTTGTTCCTGAAGCGCAACGCCGCGTGTGCCGACAAACTCAATGCCTCGGTTGATAAGAAACACTTTAAGCATCTCAACCTTTTCTTGTGACATTTTCTTGCCTGTGCTCTCGTAAGAGTAGTAGGCGCTTTGAGAAATACCCAAAGGTTCAATAATTTCTTTAACAGTCAGTCCTAATAGACAACGTCCGGCAGCGACTTGAAGATGTGTTATGTGCATAATTTATGTCTTTTTATGTTAAAAATAGGTATTTATCAAATTAATCAGTAACTTAGTGAAAAAATATATTGACACTATTTTCCATAAGGTGTATTCATTACACCATACAGTGTAATTATTACTCCAGAACAGTTAATACAATATGAATTAACCTGTGTCTAGTGATAATTTACGAAGAACTTTTTGTGTGTAAACTTAAGTATCTAAAAAGGATCTGATACCTTAGAATAAAAGTGGGGAAGTAATCATGACAGACAAGA
>JAGYOK010000056.1 GCA_018399685.1 Alphaproteobacteria bacterium
TTTGTCACGCGGTCAATTAACTCACTCACACCAACCGGTCAAGAACATATATAGGATACTATTCCCATAATGTCAAGAAATATTCTTAAGCATGCAATGACGAGGCGGGGGAGAAGCAATGACAAAGATGAGGAGGGGAAAAGCGCGCGGCGGGGATGGCGGGAGGAAAGGCGTTTACGTAAGGGAGGCAATCGAGTATTATTATTCCTTCAGGGTTGCTTCGCTTACACCCGCAACGACGTTCCAAAATCTAAAAATGTAAAGGTTACTCATGGAGCCGCTCCAAATTATCCTTATTGCTGCGATAGTATTTATACTTGTTGCGATCGTTATGTTCGTGATGATGAATTCTGGCTCCAAGCAACAGCAAAAGAACATCGCCATTATTCGAGGTATGGCCGGTGGGGAAGGGTATGTCGATGAAAAAGATTTGCAAAATAAGCGCAGAGCGGAAATAGCCAAAAAGCTGAAATCCAGCAGGGATGAAGAAAAGCAGGCGGAGGGGAAAAACACAATTTCCATGAAATTACAGCAGGCGGGGCTGGCTCCGGAGCTTGGGAAATTCTGGATTTTGTCCTTTGTTTCTGCTTTGGTTTGTGCGGCGCTGGCCAAGTTTGCACTTAATATGTCGGTTGTTCTTGTCGTGTTGTTCTTCGTTATCGGGCTGTTTGGCTTGCCGCGCATGATATTGAATAGAAAAATAAAAAAGCGCCAAAAGAAATTTTTAGAAGAATTTGCCGATGCGCTGGAGGCTGTTGTTCGCTTGCTTAAAGCCGGTATGCCGGTTTCAGAGGCCATAAAAATGATTACAAAAGAATATGACGGGCCGGTTGGCGAGGAAATGTCGATCATATATGACAAACAAAAGATCGGTATCCCATTGCATGAGGCCGCGGCTGAGGGGTGCAGGCGTATGCCTTTGCCGGAAATGCAGATGTTTGCCGCCGGTATGGCTATTCAGGCGCAAACCGGTTCCAGCCTTTCAGAAGTGCTGACCAACCTTGCGCGAGTGATCCGTGCACGTTTTCGCCTAAAGCGCAAGATTATGGCTCTTTCATCCGAGGCAATCGCATCGGCATCGATTATTGCATGTCTGCCGCCGCTGGTGGCTACCGGACTTTTTTTTGCATCGCCGGGGTATCTTGATCCTTTGTTCGAGACAAGCACCGGTAATAGTATGCTTATGGGCGCGCTGTTCTGGATGTTTTGCGGGGTGATGGTTATGCGGCAAATGATTAACTTTAAAATTTGAGCTGCCATATTTTCCGTTTGGTGTCGTTACTGCGGCGCTACCGTATTAGAATACGCTACGCGCCCAGTGCCTAACCAAACAAAAAATCTGATTGCCCTGAAATAAAAAGTAAAAAAGGATAAGTAAAAATGACGAATGAAATGGTTATTACGGTATTGGCGGCGTTAATTGCAGGGCTGTCTTTTGCTGCGTTTGCTTTTCCTTTTTTGCAAAAATCCGACAAAAAGGAAAAATACCGCTCGATAATTGAAAAGCGGCGCAAAGACTTGTTCGCGGCTAATCGTAACCCTAATATCATCACCGATGAAAGCGTTTCTGCGCGAGATAGCATGGCAATGTTTTATAAATTTCAAAAGCTTGCCGGAAATATGGCGGAGCAATCACGCGATAAAATGCTGCAGGCCGGTATCCGTAATCCGAAAGCCCACATTAAGTTTATGATTACCCGCGCCGTGTCTCCGGTCACTTTTGTTGTACTGGCAAGTTTATATTTTTCGATATTGCCAGAGGATAAATCTTTGTCTCCGATGGTGGAGATATCAATTTTGATTTTGGGGGCGCTATTTTGTTTTAAGCTTCCCGATATTCTTATAAAGAACAAAATTTTAAAACGTCAGCAGGAGATTAATCTAACCTTTCCCGATGCGCTCGACATGATGCTGATTTGTGTGCAAGGCGGGATCGGGCTGGAGCAGACTATTGATCGTGTGGCCAGTGAAATCGCAGATTCTTCGGAGATGCTGGCGGAGGAGCTTGGCATATTAAGCGCTGAAATGGCTATGCTTAATGACCGCAAGCAAGCTTTACAGGATTTCGCAAGGCGCATTGGCGGCGGTGCAGGGAAGAACTTTGCTACTTCTCTTATTCAGGCCGAGCAATATGGAACATCCGTGTCTGGAGCGATGCGCGTGATGAGTGACGAAATGCGTGAAATGCGTATGAGCGAGGCCGAGCGCAAGGCGGCGGCGCTTCCTCCGATGCTGACTGTGCCGATGATTTTATTCTTTCTTCCGGCGCTGTTTATCGTGATCTTGGGGCCTGCCGGAATTTCCATGTCCACTACGTTTGGCGGGTGATGGTTTTTTTAGCTTTAAGCAGCGGTTAGCAAAACGCTGTAATTGCGTACGCGAAGCTCATCATCTGAGAAATGTATAAAATCCGGGTGCATTTTTTCGCGGGGAAGGGGGAGGCTGTCCCATTGTCCTTTTTCGTGTGTAACTATCCGAAAGCCTGCTTTTTCCATCAGCTTTAGACTTTCTTCGCAACGAAGGCGGTTTGTATAAAATCCTGAATTTGCAAAGAAGTCGTTTTCCCAGAGGCTTTTCGAAAATCGCAGGTTATTCAGGGATTTATCCAAATGATCCTGCAAATCCACACTGTGCGAGACGCGGCCAGTGTCTTTTATAATACGGCGCAGCTCTACCATTGTTTTGAAAAAATCTCTTTTGCGGATGTGTTCCAAAACGGAATGCGACCATATCATATCAACGGAATTATCAGCTATGGAGCGTAGCCCTTCCAGTCCATTAGTGATGTAAGAGGCGTTACAAAGATTAAGCATTTCGGAAACGCTATCGACATTGGCGAGGTTTGGAATATTTTCCAAACCAGCCTGGTGTAGTTCTATAGCCAGTCTTTGATAATCCTCTATATTGTTTGAGGCAAAGTGGCCGACGTCACATAAATAAACAGCTCCGGCGCCATAGGACTTTGCAATGAGCGCAGTTACGAGGCTGTCGCCTGGCCCAAGTTCCATGACAGAAGAGCCAGCGGGGAAGCCTGCCGGAAAAGCTGTCTTTTCATGAAGATTGAATATTTTAAGCGCGTGCGCCGCTTCATCCATTTGGCCATGTTTGAACATACCCAGATTTCTGAGTAACTGGTGACGATAGGGGAGGCGTCCCAAAATAAGCTTAGCTGCGATTTTGGCTGCCCATATTGCCATTTTAACCTATCGTTCGTTGAGTGTACGTATAATGCGTAAGTTGCGCTCAATCTCTATGCGGTCGGGAGAAATTTTCTTGGCGCGTTCAAGAACGCCGACGGCGTCATCTATGTAACCTTGCGTGGCGAGGTTCAAAGCCAGATTGTTCATGATCGTTGTAGGGTCGCCTTCCCAGTATTCCAGACCTTTGCGGAATGCGCGCTCGGCTTCGGGGTGCATTTCCTTGGCATCAAGGGCAATTCCCAAATTCTGATAGGCGTAGTGATCGCCGGGATCCTGAATTATGGCTTCCTGAGCGTATCTTTCGGCGGCATCATAATCGCCAAGCCCTAAAGAAATCATGGACATTTCGGTTTTTACGCCGTCCAAAGCCCCATCTTCACTGGCAAACGGGGACAGGATAGTTGACGCACGGTTGAGATATCCGGCCTGACGCAGACTTTGCGCATAAGCCAGAGCATATATGGGGCTGTCGCTGTTTCGCTTATATTGCTTTTCCAGAGCCAGCAGGCGGGCGGAGCTGGAGCCGCTCATCGATGCTTGAATCGCAGCCTTTTCGATCGCCGCGTCAAGGCGCTGTTCCTGTGACGGGGAGGCGTAATCTTCAGCCGCGCGGTCTGGTCCGATGGTTTCACACCCGCCAAGAAATAAAACTGCGGCGATAAGTAGGGGAGATGTGCTTTTAATATTCATAACGTTGTATAATCCCTTGTAAAAACCAAGATTGCTCTTATGTATTATTTTGTGTTTGTTTCAGGCGGTTGCTGTAGGCGGCAGCCGAGCCTGATTATTTTTCGTCCTTGTTAGATTCTATTTCATGGCATGTGTCGGGGCAATAGTAAACGCTGGTTTGTTCGCAGCCTTCGGCATCGGCGGCACATGTCTTTTTAATACGTATGTAGTCTGTAGCGGGGCCGGCAACGATAACATGGCGCTGCATGATTATGTCGCCCGTCTTATCCAATATAGAGAAATGTGTGGCTCCCACTGCTTTCGGCACGAGAACCAGTGTTGTGGGCGTATCAGCCAGAATGCTTAAATGAGCGGGGTTGCCCACGATAATAGAGCCAGCGTCTTTTTCCAGTTTGAGAATTTCTGACTTATCTGGGGTAAGGCGCATGATTGTGTGAGTCGTTTGCGCAGGCAGTGGAGCTTGCGGATCTTCGGCCAGAGTAACTGTTGGAAGAATGTCGATGAATTTGGATTCAGGCTCTTCCGCATTGGCAGTGGATAAGTGAAAGCCTGCACTTATGGCCGAAACGGCGATCAGCATTGCAAGGCGGCGAGCAGCAGGGGATAGTAATAAATTCTTCATAACTTGGGCACTCTTGTAAAAAGATTTGCAAAAAACGCGGGTGTAATAAAAGAGGGATGAACATCCCTTATATTTACTTACTATACAGTGAAAAGCTTAAAAAATCATGTGTTTTTTAGTGGCGCCGGATTGGGGATGTTTATCCGGATTTTTGGTTTGTATCTGGTTCTAGGATTTTTTCTTCAGGCGATATTCCTGGGCGCGGGTGAACATCTTGAACAGATTAAGCGTTTCCTCGCTTACGTGATGCTCTATTCCTTCGGCATCAAAAGGCGCGGTTTCATGAGAGACGCCTAAAGAAAGCAAGAAATTCAAAACAATCTCATGTCGCTTTTTACATGTTTGCGCCAGATCCCATCCTTTGGGGGTAAGAAAAATAGAGCGATAAGGGCGGCTTTCTATATAGCCGTCTTCTTTTAAACGATTAAGAACCTTGCTTACGGTCGGAGAAGATACGCCAAGGCGGCGGGCAAGATCGCTTAGTCGAGCCTCCTGATTGGAATCAAGCAGGTCAGCAATCAGCCTGATATAGTCTTCCGTTGTTTCATTCTGACGAGATTTGCGTACGTTCAAAAACCATTGTGCCTGCGTTTTGGGATCAGGTAGATCGCTTTTCGCATTTTTGCCGTCCGTGTTTGTACCCATTTCGGTGTACGCGTTTTTCCCTGCCATAAAAAACCTCCATTAACTGCATGCTTATTTATAGCGCAGTTTTAGCAATTTGCGAGGTGTTTTATTTGAAAATATTTTTTGTTAATGCGAGGGCAATGTTGCTGCTTGGTTGTGAAATGGCTGTGGTTCGGTTGTGACTTGGCTTGAGGAATAATTTTTGAAAGCATTCACATTTTGTGCACAGGGATATTACAAAGGTTATCCATAGTTGATGGTTGGTATTGGGCTGTGTTTAAGGCTCACTATTTCTTAAAATAAGGGAGTAAAAAATCCGGTAAATACGGGTTAATGATTTTATGCGGAGGGATTTGATAATTACTTATTAATTGCCTGTTACTGATTTTAACAGGCTGGTCAGCTATATTGTTAGCTGTTGCTAAAATTACTGTGCTTTTAGGTTAATGGCCAGAAGAGGAGTCTTTTTTTGGCTATTATAGGTTAATGTGGGCATCCTAATGCTTTCTTTATAAGGTGCAGTATGAAATCAGCGTCTGCGAATCAGGTCACTTTTCAGAGGCGGTTGCGTTATAATTTATGAGCCGATAATAGCCGTTATGACTCGCCAGCATTTTTGTTTTGGTAGTTGTTTGCTATGGCTTTAGTCGGGTGGGCAGGAGGTTGTTTTATATCTTTTGGACTCGCCTCTGGTCTTGATAAGGGGTTTTATATGTTAAGGCTTTTATAAATTTATAGGTTTCACGCAATAAGTTAGCTTTAGCATATTATTAAACATACTGCTTTTTTGAGTAAAGTTATTCACAAATATTGGGAGGAGCGGGGCGCTGCTTTGAAAAAATTGCGGTGGCTTATTATGGTTTTTGCGGGCTTGTTGATTTGCTCCTCGCGTAGAAATTTGTACGCAAAAGGCGCTTGTATTTTTCATAAAATATTGTTTCAGTTATTTTGGGTGTGTTTTTTCGTTTTTGATATTTTTGCAAGGGAGCAACATCCTTATGTGCCTGTGATTGGAGAAAAGGGTAAGGGTAGCTTGGGAGGATGTTTATTGGAAAACGGCTGTTACAGGGCGAATGGAGCTTGATCGTGTCTTTATACATAAATCAATGGATGTACGTCTCTTATAAATGAAACGAACTTAATCGTATTGTTATGCTTTATAAGGTTATATTCCCATACTTTTTTGGTCAAGGCTTTGGGGAGGATGGCGATAGAGGGGCAATGATAACCCTCTCCCTGTGTTATTGCGAGCCGATGCGGCAACCCACGGTTTTTCTTCATGGCAATGGATTGCTTTGGTCGCTGGCGCTCTTTTGCTGGTGATAGAAAAAAGATTATTCCATATCTTTTAGTTTGCCTTTGAAATCATTAATCGAGCTGTAGCCCTTTTTGTTCATGATTTCTTGAAGCTCACCAGCGATGCGGGCAAAACAACCTGTTCCTTCGCGCATAAGCTGGGTGCCGATTTGAACGGCGCTGGCTCCGCATAAGATATGCTCGAACGCATCCATCCCGTTTTTAATGCCGCCAACACCGATGATGTCTACATCTTTTTTCAGCAGAGTGTAAAATTTGCGTACGTTTGCCAGAGCCGTCGGTTTTATAAAATCTCCGCCAATGCCGCCAAACCCTTTTTTGGGTTTAATGACGACGCACTCTTGATCCGTGTCGATGACAAGACCGTTGCCAATGCTGTTAATACAAGTGGCAAAGGAAATCGGGAAATCGTTCAAGACCTCGGCCATCATTTCAAAATGCGGCATGTCGAAATATGGAGGGAGCTTGACCCCTAAAGGCTGTTGCGCTACTTCAAAAACTCTGTTTAGCAACGCGCGGCTTTGTTCAAAATCATAGCCGGTCTGTGGTTTGCCGGGCAAGTTAGGGCAGGAGAGGTTAAGCTCGATCGCTTTGATATTTTCATTTCCTGCCAGATGTTTGATGATCGTGGCATTATCTTCAAAGCCCATGCCCGATACGGAAACTATATATGGCTTGCCGTACTGGGCGGCTTGTTTTGCATAATCGGCGTAGAATTTATATCCTTCATTGGGCAAGCCCATGGAGTTAATTGAGCCCCAGCCGGTTTCATAATATCGTGGTTTTTCATTTCCTGCGCGATATTCCAGAGTGGCGCTTTTGGAAAGGATGGCGCCTGCCATGCTCTGCCCCAAATCGTCCAATTCTTCGGCGGTTGTGCATAGCGGGCCGGAAGCGTTGTATATGCATGTCTCCAGCTCAAGTCCGGCTATGGTGGTTTTTAGGGAAGTCATGGGCGGGCTCTCTTTCTTCTCTTGTTATTTCCGGGCGAAACTTTACGCCTGCAATATTATATATTGTGCCGATAAATGCAAGATTTTGGGATGAGGGTTTAACGTCTGGGTGCCTCTATAAAAGATTAGGCATTGAAAAATTTGCATAATTTGCATAATTTGCATAAATAGATATTGTTGAGTTTGTGTGGATTTTTATGTGAGAGGAGATAATTCAAGCTATGTCCTATATCCAAAGCCTTGATACGCAAGGCCTGATGCTTGTTTGTATATGTCTTTATTTTGTCATGATGATTGGAATTGGTTTGGCGAGTAGCCGTAACCGAGATCATAAGGGCTTTGTTATTGGTAGCCGGAATGTTG
>JAGYOK010000057.1 GCA_018399685.1 Alphaproteobacteria bacterium
GAGGGCGCTATAGCCTGTGTTTCTTTGAGAATTTGATGCTTCTTTTTTACTCTTTGTCATGTTACAATTCCTTTGTTGTTTGACCGTGAGAAGTCAATGCTGTACGGATACCCACGTGCTGGTTACACGTTGGCACTTGGGGGCGGAGCGCCCCCTTTTAATTTACCCGGGACTAAAATCGATATCAATTCCTTGAGTGCTCAGCACTGCTTCAGCAAATTGCTCAATAGGGGTATTTGGTTTTTTAGATACTAGATATGCGCTCGTTCCCACGATTAGAGAAGAGCCAATGATGATAATTTTAAGCAAATCGATATTCATGACTTATCTCCTTCCTGATTTTCCTTAAATTTTTTGGCGACAATACCAGGCCCCTCCTCGGAAGCCCATTCAAAAATCACTTCTAACGCAATTTGAGCCATGTGTGACTCGTTTTCATTAGGGCCCTCTATGACGCACTCCAAATCATCTAGAAAATCTCTCAGGGCGTCCAATTTTGCCTGGTACTCTGTTTTAATCATAAATACACCTTCTACCTCTATCGCCTGAGGCTCCATGGCAATCGATTGGCGGTAGGTTATACACCCTATGATGAGGGTGATTGCTAGGGTGATAGCGCCTATGGGACGTAATTTCATCTTTTGCCTCTCCTTATGCTTCGTTTTTCTTGGCGACGCTCCTGCCATCGATTAATAGCATGATCTGCAGCTCGATGACCAGCGCCAGCTGCTGCACCACCAACCGCGCCAACTACCGCGGCCTCAGCTAAATGCTCACCAAAACCGCGGCGCTCCTCTACAACCTCATGCTTTACACCTTCACTATCCGTATAGGTGCGCGTAGCAGGCTGCCGCTCACAACCCGCCACACCTAAAATCATGAGTAAATTAATTACGCGTAAAATATATGTCTTGCTTCGGGCCATCCTCTAACCTCGCTTTTAATTTTCCATTCGTTATATGCTCTAATCGTACCTGACTCTTAAGGGGAATATAACCATACCTAAACCAATTTAAGTACGTGGCTGTCATCATCCCAGTCTCTTTCCCAAAACGGTAAGCAGTCGGAAACATCTTTTTTACTTCATCTAGTGTCATTTTTTTCTCCACATTCAAAATGTTTAATCTATCAAGTTATTGACATACGATCAATCAGTTGTTATTATGCTTTTACGCTATCCCGCGCAGACAATGAAATGTAAAAGGGCAAGAAAATGAGACAACAAATTGAAGTAAATGACAGAGCGCAAGTACTGGATGAGAGTATCAAGCGTTTAGAATATGTTAACAAAAAACTGGCTTCTTTGTTAGCAGAAAAAGAGGCATTAACACAGACTATAATTGATGCAATAGGCCATGATTATGAAGGTGAGCGTACGTATCGAGTTGGTTTACGCAAAATAACTTGTAAAACACCTATGATTTTTTCCTTAGATAAGAAAAAGTATGAGTCGAATGAGGTATATGTGCCAGAAGAATTTAACCCTATTGAGCATTCTGTTTCATATAAATTAAATAAAAAACTCTGTGAAGAGTACTTGTCATCAGCGCCGGAGTCGGCCAGAAATGCGTTATTAGAGCTCATTACTAAGAAACCAGGGAAACCGTCCGTTTCTATTACGGATGCGGTTTAATACAAGGATAAAGTATGAATTCTATTTTGATTTTAGGACCTAGTGGGTCAGGAAAGAGCACTAGTATTGGTGCTCTAGACGCAGAATCAACTTTTGTGTTGGGCGTTTTACCTAAGCCGTTGCCTTTCCGGGGCGCAGGAAAAAAATACACCAGCATTAAAGGGTGGGGAGATACTGATGGCCATTATTACACCTCTGATGACTGGCAAAAAGTGATTAAATGTATTCACATGGTCAATGAGCTGCGTCCGGAAATTAAAACTATTGTTATTGATGACTTCCACTATTTAATGGCCAATGAGTTTATGCGTCGGGCGTGCGAGAAAGGTTATGAGAGGTTCTCTGAAATTGCGCGTAATGCGTGGTTAGTGATTAATGAGCTCTCTAGGTTACGAGATGACTTGCATTCGGTGGTCATCTGTCACAATGATATCGATCCTGCGGGCGTATCTCGACCCAAAACCATTGGGAAGATGCTCGATGATAAGATTTGTATCGAGGGTTTGTTTTCTACTGTATTGCATTCTGTAGTTATGGATGGAGAGTATAAATTTAGAACTCAAAATGAAGGACGCTGCGTCTCGAAGAGTCCTATGGGGTGCTTTAGTGAGCATCTAATTGATAATGATTTAAAGCATGTCATTAACACGATAAAACAATACAATGAAGGAGAATAATATGTCATTTTGGACATCTGGCTCTGGTGCAGAAATCACTGGAAGTCCCGAAGCTGCTTTTGTACCTGACTTTTCGGTCATACCTGATGGAACAAAAGCTTTTGCAAAAATAAAAAACTTTGAGCTCACTGAGCAACCTGCAACACCTTATTTAGAGGCGCAAAAATTCTACCAATTGACATGGACGTTGACCCAAGGTGAATTTAAAAACCGCCAAGTGACACAAAAAATAAAATGCTTTGCAGGGACGCCGAGCTCAATCGATAGAAATCTAAATATGCTAAAACGTATTATGGATTTATGTAACTTTAAACCGATGCATAATGAAGCGCCTCGCACCGTTGATTTACAATCCATGGTCGGAACAGTCCTGGGAATTAAAATCCGAGAATGGTCTCAACCCAAAAAAGATGGGAGCGGCGTAATGGAGGGGAACTTTGTATCTGAAGTCCATCCTGTCGCTAACTTTGAAGAAGAAGTAGGTCATAAACTAGAACCAAAAGAAGTCTTTGCTTCACCTCTAGAAACAGCATTTTCTCGCAATGCCACTAGGAGCGCGGAACTAGATGACTCAGACATTCCATTTTAAAAAATGTAAAAAATGCAATGAAGAAAAGTCATTGGATGATTTTTATAAATGCTATACCACGCACGACAGACGCATGGGCAAATGCAAGAAATGTTGTATTGCGCGCAATAAAGAGATGAGACAACGGAAGAGGATGGGTAAATCAAATGCGAAAAGGAAGGCTTAAAGGAATAATTGATGCAGCTATTAATGTTTCACGTGAAACATCGAGAGATTATATTGGGGCCAGTCAAATAGGAGATGCTTGCTTGCGGCGCATTTGGTATAACTATCATGGTGTTTCAGGAGCGCCATTTAGCACTAAACAACAGCGGACCTTTAGTATTGGAAAGAAGCTTGAAACGATAGTCATTGACTCCTTGCATGATGCGGGGGTCGATTTAATTCTCCCTCATGTATCCAATCATTACCTCGAGTTTTTTGATGAAGATATCCCTTATTTGCGAGGGCATGCTGATGCCATCATTAAAGATGAAGATGCCATTTTAGAAATTAAAACAGCAAAAGATTCGAGTTTTAAAATATTTGTAAATAAAGGCCTGAAGGTATGGAATTTTCAGTATTACACTCAGATTCAATGTTATATGGGGATGTCTCATAAGAAAAAGGGTTATATCGTTTGTATTAATAAAGATACAAGCGAGGTGTGGGATGAGGAGGTCCAGTTCTCTCCAGAGTATTATGATGGGATTAAAGCGCGTGCCTTATTGGTGCATAGTCATGATGAACCATTGCCAAAAGTTAATGACTCACCGTTTTATTATGCGTGCAAGACATGCCAGTTTAAAGAAATATGTCATGACTAAGTAGATATGACTTATGCTTTCACTTAGACCCTACCAGCAAACTGTGGTTGATAGGTTGCTCGACAAGCTTGATGAAACCACTAACCCCATTCTAGCGGTCGCATCTGTGGGTGCGGGGAAAAGTCTTATCTGCGCAGAGGTATTGCGAATACTAAGCGCCAAAGGATGGCGGTGTTTGTGCCTGACAATGAGCTCTACATTAGTTCAACAGAACAACGATACCTATATTTCTCAAGGAGGCTTAAGCGGTATTTATTGCGGAACATTAAATCTTAAAGATACCGAACAAAATGTAATATTTGGGACGCCAAATAGCACTTTGCAAGCCATTAGAAAGCATGAGCCTTTAAGTCGCGTTTCATTTAATCTCATTATTATTGATGAATGTCATAACGTGGATTCTCAGCGCCCAGAATCAATGTATATGCGCATCATCCATCATTATGGCAATAGAGCGCAAGGGTGCCGAGATAACTTTAGAATTATCGGTCTAACTGGCACGCCTTATCGCGGAAAAAACAAGGCGATTCTAGGTGATACACAGTTGTTTAAGGAGCGTGTTTGCAATATCTCGACCAGCTGGCTTATTCATAAACACTATTTGACTAAACCTGTATTTGATCAACCAAAAGTATCGTCTTTAGATTTCTCCAAGATTAAAGTCAATAACATGGGGAAGTTTTCAACGAAAGACTTAAACGCGGTAGTGAATAAAAGTCATCGTTTAACTGCTGACATTATGGCTTATTTGGTTTTCGTCATTGAGTCAGGTAGAAACGGCGTATTCATTTTTGCCTCTACATTACAGCATTGTGAAGAATGTATGGCCGCACTTCCAGTGGATGAAAGCGCTTGCATTACAGGAAATACACCCGCGCATGAAAGAGAGCGTATATTACACGAAGCCAGAGAGGGTAAGATAAAGTACTTGGTTAATATCGCGTGCCTTCTCGTAGGTGTGGATTGTCCGAGATTTGATACCGTATGTTTTGTTAGGCCTACAGAGAGCCCTGTATTATTTACCCAAGCTATGGGTCGAGCTTTACGACTTTATCCCAATAAAAAAGATGCGCTCATTTTAGATTTTGCCGGGAATTTAAAACGTTTTCAAGATTGGGAAGACCCGGTATTAACACAGGCTTTAGCCCAGACTAGAGATAAAGATGCGGAATTAATATTTGAGTGTCCTGAGTGTTCTACCATGAACAGTGAGTTTGCGCGAAGGTGTACAGGTTTTGTCAGTAAAAAACGCTGTAATTTTTATTTTGAATTTAAAGATTGTCCACAATGTTACAAAAAAAATGATATTGCCGCGCGATATTGTATTCATTGCAAAGGAGAGATAATCGACCCCAATAGCAAATTAACATTTCAAAAAAATGCATTTCCTGTTACTTACGCTGTAATGAAAGCGCGATATTATATATGTCAAGTTAAAGCTCAAGTGCAATGCCAATATACCTTCCTAAGACCCACGGGCGAAATAGGCTCGGCAGCAGAAATTTATATATTAAAAACCCAATACCATAAAAATATATTTTATGGGAAATTTGTGCGTGAAGCGTTTAATAAACCATCAAAACATTATCCATATTTATTGAATCTAGCTTATGTAAATAAAATGATGAAACAAATTAAACCATTGGAAAAAATTACCATTACTGAAGTGGGGCGCTCTACGCGGGTAGTGAAGCGTTATTATCATGCGCCGCAAGATAATGCTCTATCACATGCTTAGCCGATTCAAAACCCCATACACAACTGCACATATATCCTTTGGCTGTCATATTATCTAAAAATTGCTGTTGAGCTAAAGAGGGTTTATTTTTGCCTGCTTTTAATTCCAAAAATAATCCATGAAATATACCGCATGGAATCCCAATAAAATAATCAGAAACGCCCGATTTTACCCCCATACGGCGCAAGGTTCGACCATGTTGAGGTGTCGTTAGTCTTTCATTTGGTATATGAAACACATAAGGCTCTAATTCAGGCTGGGCACGTATCCAGTTATAAAGCTTAATACTTTCTACCGTCTCAGGTTTAAGCGGCATGGCGAATCACATCTGCGATGCGATGAGCGCGATTGCCAACTTGCTTGGCCCACCGGCTATCTAACGCCTCTTTAGCTGCCCGTTGATAATCTTTGTTTTTTAAGGCATCAATCATCTTCTTAAATTGTAAAAGACCAAATAAACCTAAATTAAAACGCATATTTACTAATGCGTCTTTAACTTCTTTTGGTTGAATGAGATACCAATCATAATTAGAAAGCTGATGCTTGCAATAAGAAATGTCATTAGATAATAAATAATCAGCTTCTTCTTGAGATATTCCACGGTCTTCTAAATTACGACCATAGCCAATCGTATACTTTCCCATGGGACATTGATACAAAACTAAAGATAAACCTTCATCAGATTTAATCCATTCCTTTAAGTCTCGCATATTACCTCCTGGAAGTGAGAAGGTGTGCGACATATGAGCATAGGGAAAAAGGATGGAGTCCCATAAAACCTAATCAGATATGTCGCGCCATTTATCATAGTGTGATTTATACTTATTGTTCAACTATTTCTGGCTTATCTTCTTTATTTAATTCATTTAATAAATGCTCTATTTCTGCTGCACGACCGACTAATGCATTATGATTTGCTGTAGATTGGTCAATCGCTCGGCGCAAATCAGCTAAACGTGTTTCGAGTTGTTCTTTCATGATAATTCCTCATCGAATCAAAAAACACGAAGGCCTTGGGGGCAAAGCCTTCGTATACCACTTTACTGCGCAGCGACGAATGCTACGTAACTTACAACACAAGCAGCACCTGGATCGGCATCAAATGTAATGTCGAAGTCGTCAGTTCCGGGAGCAACTTTCGCCACAGATACAGTATTAGTGGAGCTTACTATATTTGCTACCACAACTGAACCAGCAGTTAATCCAGCTACAGATACAGTAATCGGTCCCGCTCCACCACCACCAATATCAGCGGTTTGAGCAGCAATAATATTCGTGTTGAGCTGCACATCAGAAGAAGCAATACCACTATCCTGAAGCTTGCCAGCGGTGCCACTAGCTGTCATTACATTGCCATCAACTAAAGCGCCTGTCACCACGTTAAATTGCCCTGTGGCAGCCCCAACATCAGGAATGCTATAAACAGAAGCTTGACCATGGTCAGCATTGGAAATCGTCACAGCAACATCCGAGCTAGAGTCAACAGCCGCTAAACGCAATGTACCGCTCGCCGTGGTGCCTGGGAAAGAGATAAATGTACCAGCCGTGGCATCTAGACCAGCTTGAATAGAGCCAGAATTGATAACGGTTCCGGTTTTGTTGGCTAATGTTCCAGAAGTATCGCTAGAAATAATAAGATGGTCGGCAATCGTCGGCAACACTACATCCCCTGGAGAACTGAGCTGTGCTAAAGAATAAACCCCATTGCTCACACTCACCTTAAGCCACACAGGACCTTCATCTGAGGTGTAGACCAGCGCCATTTGGTCATTACTGAAGTTCTGTCCCATTTGATGGGCTTCAGTTAAATAACCACTCGTCGTGACAGTA
>JAGYOK010000058.1 GCA_018399685.1 Alphaproteobacteria bacterium
CACGCGAAGCGGTGATACCACGGGTCTTGACCCGTGGAGCTTCACTGAAAAATAATAAAGCTACATATTAGCGCATATTTATGTAACTTTGTATAATCTAACACTTAGGTTATACAAAAAATAGAATGTAACATTTCGCAACCATAAAGTGTACATTAGCTGTTTATAAAGAAATCATTTATATATAATTGGCCTTAAACCTCATTTTTTCTTTTACCTGCAAAGCATATCCTTTATAAAATGGTTTGTTATGCCAAGGATAATTCTGAAACCAAAATCTCCCGAGTACGCGGACACAAACAAGCCACCAAAAACGCGCTTTTGTGATATGCCGGGCTGCCCAAATCATGGCAAGCACAAAGCTCCCAAACATCGCGGATTAAACGACTATTACTATTTCTGCTTTGAGCACATAAAAGAATACAACAAAGCGTGGGACTTCTTTTCCGGCATGTCCGAGCACGAAGTTGAAAAACACATGACCAGCAGCTTTTATGGCGACCGCCCGACATGGCGATATAATTCCGATAGAAAGGCTGAAGAGCACCTCTATGAGGAAGCCTGCAAGACATATTATTTTGGCGAGGAAAGCTATAACTCCTCCTCCCAAAACCGGCACACCCACAACAACGGTAATGCCAACACACCGGAGCATGAAGCTCTGGCCATAATGGGATTATCTCCACCCATCACTCTCGAAGAGATAAAAGCCCAATACAAAAAGCTGGCAAAAAAGTACCACCCAGACATAAATAGAGACAACAAACAGGCCGAAGAGCTTCTCAAAAAGATCAATATGGCCTATACAATACTAAAGATGGCCTTTAAGGATTATTCCAAGCTTAAAAAGAGAAACGAGTATCATGAGCAATAAACAATATGTAAGCGACCTTGGAAGCGAGTCTTTGGACAAAGACAAAGAATCCGAGCGCGGCATGTCCTTTAGCATCACACAGGTCAAAGCCAAGGAAGGCAAATACACGACCATCCCCGACACCAGATATAACGCGCGAAAAACCTTTGGAATTGATCTAGACTGGGAGATACCGGGCTTTAGTGAAGACACACCCAACGTGCCGGACATCGACCCTACATACCGTTTCGATCAGGAAACAACAATGGCCATCCTTGCCGGTTTCCTGTATAACCGCCGCGTAATGGTTCAGGGCTATCACGGTACAGGCAAATCCACTCATATCGAGCAAATCGCCGCCCGCCTGAAATGGCCGTGCGTACGTATCAACCTCGACAGCCACGTAAGCCGCATTGACCTGATCGGCAAAGACACCATCGTACTTCAGGAAGGCAAGCAGATTACAAAATGGAAGGAAGGTATCCTGCCGTGGTCTATCCAAAATCCGGTAGCTCTGGTCTTCGACGAATATGACGCCGGACGAACGGATGTCATGTTTGTCATACAGCGCATACTGGAATCAGAGGGCAAACTTACCCTCCTTGACCAGAACATGGTTATCCGCCCTCACCCTGCTTTCCGCCTGTTCGCCACCAGCAACACAATCGGCCTTGGCGACACAACCGGCCTTTACCACGGCACGCACCAGATCAATCAGGGCCAGATGGATAGATGGAACATTGTAACCACGCTCAATTACCTGCCCCATGCAGAGGAAGCCGCTATTGTACTGGCAAAGATCCCACAGATGGACAGCGAAGAAGGCCGTGAGACAATCGACAAAATGGTGATGCTGGCGGACTTAACGCGCGAGGGATTCATAAACGGAGATCTATCAACATTGATGTCTCCGCGTACAGTAATCACATGGGCGGAGAATATGCTGATCTTTAACAACGACCGCGAGCATGCTTTCCGCGTGGCATTCCTGAATAAATGTGATGAGAGCGAACGCCCGATAATTGCCGAATACTACCAGCGCTGCTTTGGAATAGAGCTCCCCCAGCATGCCATAAGAAATGTTGCAGTGCCGGGAGAATAATTAGGCTTTATCCAAACTCATGATCATTGCCAAGTTGTTCTGCGCCTTTAGAAGGAGGCAATTCCTTCGCCGAGATCTCTTTCCCGCCAACAGCATCAGCATAAGCGCTCTTTATAACCTCTAAACTTACACTATTCAGCGGCTTAGAAGCCTTGACAGCCGTTCTTTCTACAGTGTCAGCCATCACTAACTTGTCACCCTCTTTAGACAAATTAACACCCTCTTCAGCACTAAGCACCTCATTACATCCAGATCCGAAGACAGTCCCTAAAATAAAGCCAAGACCAGTATAAAACAACCGGACAAAATTATACTCCCATGGTCTCCTAACCACGAAATCCCTTTCGTTCTTATTATTACCACCAAATAAACCCATCTCTTCACCTCACTTATTTTCTTTAAACATTTTCTAATTACTAAATCTTATTTTTTATAATCCAACACAAATACAATTACTGATTTTCAAGTTTTTCAAGAGTCTCTTCGAGATTTTCCATCTCATATTTGGTTAAACCGTATTTGTTTTTCTTTTCAAAGTGACGCTTGACTTCTCTTGCTCTGTTATTAAGAGTCTCTCTGGCTTCTTCGGGAATTCTTTCTTCGACATTGCCGCTAAGAAGACGAACGATACCCGCCAGATCATCAAAAACATTATCCGTTGTTTTTTCAGCAATGCTCATGCCTTCCTGATCGTCCCCGGTAAACAATATGGCCTGCCCGCATCCTTTTCCACCTAAAAAGATGAACGCAAGCGTAGTCGGAATAAGAGCCGCTTTCAGAAAAAAATCACTTAATGACATAACAATTCACCCAATATTTTATATTTATTTCTCGCACAAATAGCATTTAAGAAAAATTACGTCAAATAAATAGCGCCAACTTCCCAACATCCGCCATTGCACGCCTCGCGCTTGCAATCTATAAAAACATATGGCCAAAGACACCACAGAACTAATCAAACTCAAAACCACCTCGACCTTAAAGGCGATAGCCAAAAGGCGCGAGCTTGAGGTCAGCTATACCATGGCGGATGTTACCCTTGATGGGGCAAAGAACCTTAAAGCGCCACGGCTTCCCGCACCTACTGATAATATGGGCAAGGAAAAACTTGGCCTGCTCCGTGGCTGCGCCGATATATATGCTCTTAAACTTGCACACCATAATACCCTCTTTCACGCCAGCAACGGTCAGAGTGATCTCCGCGCTCAGAGCGCTCTTGATGCTTTGGAGCAAGCCAGATGCGATGCTTTGGGAATGCACAATATGGACGGCGTAGCCAATAATCTGGACGCTATCCTTGAGGCTAAAGCTCTAAAACGCGGCTATGAGGGAATCGACCAGCGCGAAGATGTTCCGCTTGCCGATGCACTGCACATTGTCGCCCGCACACTCTTGACAGGCCATAAGCCACCCTCCGCCGCGCAAGCTGTATATGATAAGTGGGAGCCATGGATAATAAAACAAATTGGCGAGGACAGCTTTTCTAAACTCAAAAACGCCCTTAAAAACCAAAAAGCTTTCACAAAGCTGTCTTGCGAAATCTTACAAAAAATGGGTGTCCCCGCTGTTTATCATGACGATGAAGATAAAAAGCAAGACAGTTACGATGATAACGAACAGCAATCAGAACAACCCGATCAAAGCGGAGAAGATGAGGAAGAACAAGCTCAAGACGAAAGCTCACCCGAGGATATTGATGATGGCGATCAAAATGATGAGCAGTTTGACACTGGCGTAGATGACATCCTTGATGACTTGGACGAAGGCGATGATCTCCAAGGTGCAGAGGAAATATCCTCCAAACTGCCACCAAACCGCCCTGAAGGTCTAGCTGAATTATCAACCGGACTTTACACCGTATACACAACAAGCTTTGATGAGGAGATAAACGCCGAAGAACTGGCCGACCCGTTCGAGATGGAGCGCCTGCGCACCCTGCTTGACCAGCAACTCACCAGCTATCAAACCTTGATTACCAAACTGGCTAACCGTCTACAGCGCAAACTTATGGCCAAAAAGCGCCGCTCTTGGGAGTTTGATCTGGAAGAAGGTATTCTTGATGCCTCTCGTCTGGCCAGCATTGTCGCCAATCCGCTTGTCCCACTTACCTTTAAACAGGAAAGAGACACGCCCTTCAAAGATACGGTTGTTACTATATTGATAGATAATTCCGGCTCCATGCGTGGCCGCCCTATTGCCATTGCGGCTGCTTGCGCCGATATTATCGCCCATACGTTAGAGCGCTGCGGCCTTAAATGCGAGATACTCGGCTTTACCACACGAGGCTGGAAGGGCGGAAAATCCCGCGAGCTATGGATGGAAAATGGCAGGCCGGAAAGTCCGGGACGCCTCAACGACGTACGTCACATAATCTATAAAAGCGCAAATCAACCCATTCGCCGCGCCCGCAAAAATATCGGATTGATGCTCAAAGAAGGATTGCTCAAAGAAAATATCGATGGTGAAGCGCTGGTCTGGGCGTATAACCGAATCTCGCGTCGCCCCGAAGAGCGAAAAATCCTGCTTATGATCTCGGACGGAGCGCCGGTCGATGACTCCACTCTATCGGTTAATCCTGTTAATATCCTTGAGGCCGACCTGCGAAACGTCATCACATGGATTGAGGAGCGCTCGCCTGTGGAGCTTACCGCGATTGGTATCGGCCACGACGTCAACCGATATTATAAAAAAGCCATAACGATTGCCGACGCAGAAAAGCTCGCCGAAGCATTAACAGGTCAATTAATCAACCTCTTTGATGAACAGTGATATCATCATCAAATAATATATATCTTTGCTATATACTTTCTTAGGAATTTTTGCCTAATAATGAGTATTAGAATACATCACCAATAGCTTTTAGAGGTGAAAACTCTGGTATATCGATATAGCATATATATATACTCTCCCTATATCCCCTCTATATATATGTTTTGGGGATAGGGCTTACCTTTGCCCTTGAATATGATATTACCATAGAATTTAGAAAAAGGGAAGAAATTCCTATAATTATTTTTCATAGCCAAATTTTTACAAAATTATAGTATCTTCACTTGCGCCCCTTAATCCCATAAAGTAACCATATAAGTCTCAAAATTAACCCCTTATAGGCATCGAAAATGAGCAAAAATAAAATATACAAACCAAAACCGATTAGCGGATTCCCTGAATGGCTGCCCGAAGTGCGCCGCGCAGAGCAGGCTTGGTTTGATCATATAAGAGCCGTGTTTGAGAGCTATGGATTTTGCAATATCGAAACGCCAAGTGTCGAAGAACTCGATGCTATTAACGCCAAGGGCGGCGATGGCGAATCCGACGCTGACAAAGAGATTTACGTGATTGAGCGCCTGCACAAGGAAGAAGGCGACAAGGAAGCAAGATTGGCTTTACACTTTGACCAGACCGTGCCCTTCGCCCGCTACACCGCCCAGCACTTTAACGAGTTGGTATTCCCGTTTAAGCGCTATCAGATGCAACGTGTCTGGCGCGGCGAACGCCCGCAAGCTGGCAGGTTCCGTGAGTTTTATCAATGCGATATCGACGTGATTAATGTGGACTCCCTCCCCCTCGCCTTCGATGCCGAAATGCCCGCGATCATCTGGGAAATTCTCTCCTCCCTGCCGGGGATGGAGAATGAAACCATCCAGATCAGGGTGAGCAACCGCAAGATTTTGATGGGATTTTTGGAAAGCTTAAATATTCCTACAAGAGACGGTGGAACAACAAAATTATCTGATGAAATAATATCGGAAATCGTCCGTGATATAGATAAACTAGACAAAATGGGGGAAGAAATTATTCTGTCACGCATAGACCAAACAGGGTCACAAGCAGGTCTAGGTTTTGGTTTAGATGGATCTATAAAACCTTTTATAAAAATCTGCAAACAAAAGTTTACGAACGGCGAGGATCTTGAAGAAGCTCTTGTTAACGATGCAAATATCAATACCAGTAATCCAACATTAAAAGAAGGTATGCGAGAACTATCCTTCGTCATGAACCAACTCTCCCATCTCCCCGAAGGAGCGGTGGTGGCGGATTTATCCATCGTCCGCGGCCTCGATTACTACACCGGAACTGTGTATGAGACCGTCTTCACCGATGATCCGGGCTATGGCTCGATCTGCTCTGGCGGGCGGTATGACGATCTGGCCGGAAACTATATCAACAAGCACCTTCCCGGCGTCGGGATATCTATCGGCTTTTCAAGACTGTTCGACCGCATCCGCCAAAAGGGCACTTTGCCAGTCAAAGGCGTATCTCCGGCAGATGTAATGGTAGTTTTGCCAAGTGAAGAGGTGCGCTCTTTGATGATGCAAACCGCTCAAGCCCTGCGCGCTAATGGCAACAAAGTCGAAACATTCCACAGCCCCGCCAAGCTAAAGAAACAAATGGCCTATGCCGAGAAAAAAGGCATCCCGTATGTGTGGTTCCCTGACCTTGACGAAGTTAAAAACATGGAAACCCGTGAACAAACCAAAGCTAATCCTAAAGATTGGAAACATGATGAGAATTAGAAATCTAAACCCGTTTAAAATGTCATGCCCGATTTATTCGGGCATCCGGAAAGCTTTAGAGCTCATCCCCGCCGGATCCCCGCACAAGGCGGGGATGACACTATTTATCATTTTATCCTTATTCGCCACTCCTGCTCATACACAACAAACACAGGAAGAAGAAGCAAAAATGGCTCCTTTGGATTACGATGTAGCCTATCGATACCAGCCGGAATATTGCGACTTCACCGCAGCTTTCCCCGAAGAGCCGCTTATCAATCATGCCTGCGAGAAGGAAGATGACCCCTCCTCCTGCTTCGAGCAAATAACCTATACAAAGGTATTTGATATGGCCACCACCGTGGGCGTAAAAATAATCTGTAATCCGGCTGATGAAAAAATGTTTAAATATTTCACTCCCGAAGTCATGGAAGACACCGTCCGAAAAATGACAGAAGCCAGCGTTTTGGAAACTTTTCACCTCAACAGCACGGAAAAAGATGAATACCGCCTCGCCGGACTGGTCGGTCAGGGTAAAAGAGGGCTGGATAAAACATTGTTCATTGCCCAGCTCTGGATCTCGGAAAAATCAATTATGTCTGTAGAAGCCGAAATTTCAGGAACCAAACTCCCCGAAGCTGACAAGCTTTTTGCAGGACTTCTAAATCACATAGGCTATGCAAAGGAAGTTAACCCGCAAACACCGGAAGAATAGATCAACCTGCTCCAAAAGACCTGATAAACTCTACCATAGAGAAAAAACCGTTACGGCGGTTGATGCTTAGGTGCTGATCCATACCCATGCGTTCAAAAGCGCTT
>JAGYOK010000059.1 GCA_018399685.1 Alphaproteobacteria bacterium
ACTTTCCAAATTTAATGGCTCTTTTTTGTTCAAATTCGGTGGCCCTTTATTTTACTTTCGCGTCGAATTTTGACAAAGCCCCGCAAAGAGGCGTAGCGTAGATTATATTGGTGTTAGTGTACAAAATAAAACCACTGCTTAAAAGGCACCAATTCTTAATCAGGGTAAGAGCTGGCTTTTAAATTTTTGCAGGTTTGGTTGGTGGGGTATTCGGTCTTTAAGATTGCAAACCTGAGGGCTCCTCTTAAAATTAAGGAGTTTTGCCCACATTTGACAACGATAATTATAGCGGCCACCGAATTTGAACAAAAAGGGGCCATTTAAAGTAAAAAATAACAGCTAGGCCGCGTTATTGCTGCCTTTGTGACTTCCCCCTAAAACCGGGCGGCCAAGGGATGAGGGCAAGGGGGCTTTTTGGAGTGCCAACGGTCGCGGTGAATTTTCTGACTATAGCAGAAAAAAGGAAAAAAACCCTTGCGCGAGAACCACGCCGGTTTAGAAGTCTGAACTAAAAGGCGGCATGACGTGCGGCATTGCTTGAAAGAAGGGCGCAATGCTCTGATAATTACACAAGTGCTATGTGCTTAGTGCCAATGGCTAGTCTCATAATGGCTTTGTTCTTCGCGTGTAAGCGGCTGTGATGAACACCCGATTCTTATAAAAAAATCTTCTCGGCCTTCAAACTGTGTGAAAATGGGCCTCCCGCTTTTAGAAATCTTGACCATGCAGATATGTTCGCCTTCAACTTCCGGGAAGGTGATTTTGACATGCTTGGCAGAATCAACCCCGATATATTTTTTCAGAATTTCGATTAGATGCAGCTCGAAGCCATCAAGATTCTTTTTCGTCAAAGATTGAATATCCGGGTCAAGGCCAAGGATATTCTGATTATCAGCAACGCCGATAATCAGGCACCCGCCCTCGGTATTCATAAAGGCGGCAACAGTTTTTGCCACGACATATTCCAGCTTCTTATTGACAATTCCTTGGTGAATATCAAAGCGCAGCGTGGATTTGAATTCGGTGTTGTCTGTTTCGCCCTGGGCGATTATCTCATTAATTTCAGCATTGGGATCGTCCGGCTTGGTCAAGTCCAGCCGGTTTTGTATTTCCCTGTAAATACGTTCGGCACGTTTTTTCAGGAAAACCCCATAATCATCACTTTCAATGCCGAAGCCGTCCAGCTCGATGAAATGCGATTCAAGCGCACGGTCGATTTTTTCGTTTTCCTCGGTAAATTCCTTTATATAAGAAGATGGCGCTCGCGCCTTGATCTTCTTTTTGTTCGGTTGGGCGCTGATAAATGTAATATTCATCAGGCTGTTTTCATTCTCAATATTCTGTTTTTTCAAAAAGCCTTTTGGGAAAAAATGATGATAATTCCGGCTGTTTGCGCGGAGTAAATTCGAGTTGTCGAGAATGACTTTTGCATTGTCCTGAAAATCTTTTGGGTCTTGGTGTGCCAAGAGGCAAAGCACGGCCTTGCAATAACTGTTCCCCACGCGAAAATCTGTTTGGATCAGCTCGTCCGGCCCGGAAAGATGCACTTTCATATCATCGTATGCAGGGCGGGTATTTTTCAAGATTAGGTCGATGCGTTTAATATCCTGCCCCAAGCTGGATTCTGTAGAACTTGAATAACGGAAAGATAGCGAGACACGCCAGAAAAATTCTTCAAGAAATTTGCGCTGATCCGCACTGGGCTTGTCCTTGTGAAAAAAGAAAAAATATGAGAAGGGAACCAGCAAAGTATCATAAGGCAATAGCTGCGAAACGGGGATGCCATAGACGGTACGAAAATAATCTATGCTGTGTTCCAGGGCGTTAATCGCTTCATCCCATGTGTCGATGATTTCCTGCTTATCGAGTTTCAGAATGGTTTTACGTTTGCATTCCTTGGTTTTGCTCAAAATGAGGGAAAGCAGATTCAATATGATGGTGCTGGAAATACCTTCATATTTTTTATCAACCAGATTTTTAATGAATGCCGTCCATTTTTCCTGCATATCAAAATTCTGGCTTTCATTATAGGTTTTCGCGGCCATGATCTCGAACAGGGTGAGAGTTTGGCCGCCGGTATTGATCCGGGTGAAAACCTCAATAGCGGATTCCACGCTTTCCTTGCGCAGCAACACAGTGGAAAAATCGTAAGTATTGAAAGCCTGCTCATAATCATAAATCTTGTCGAGATGATCTTCTGAGAACCGTTTTTGCAGCTCCTTGCGCATCGTCCTGACATTCAAAACATCATTGAGAGAAACAAAGTCGCCTTCGGTGATTTCAGACGTGATAACCTGATTATCATCGTCTTCAATGTTTTTTTGTAGATCGACAAAAATATTGCTGTAATCGGTGATTTTCTTTTCGCCGGTCTTCCGAATTTCCGCGCCGCGATAGGCAGCATATAGCGATGTGATACGCTGCTGGCCGTCCAGCACATATTGAACTTTTGTTCCTTCTGGCGTATCAGGAATTTCAAGATTCCCGATATTTTTAATATCGTTCATGCGTTCATCAGTTTGCCACAAAATGAATGTGCCAATAGGATAGCCTTTGAGAATACTATCGAGAAGCTGCGCGGTTTTTTCGATGCTCCAGACAAAATCACGCTGAAATTTTGGAATCTTGATAATGCCTTTTTCAATCTCTGAAATAAGATCGGAATAGCGTTTTGAATCTGGTTTTGGTTGTTGATTATTCACGTTTTTTCTCCATTACCGCGTCAGTGATCCGGCCTTAAATTTTTTTCTTAATTCATCTATTGGCCGGGTCTGGCCGTCTGCATCCGTAAAACGCCAGAACGTCCAGCCATTGGCGCGCCGATATGGCAAGCCATCATCGGGCTTGCCTGATACGGTCGCACGGACAATGCCGCCAGCAATAGACAATGATGTATGGCGCTTGTCGTCCATCAGCACAAAGCCGTCCTTGTCGATTTCGGCAGAAAAATTCTTGCCCTTGAAATTCACATGAATAGGGAAGGGAGGCTTTATGATCCCCGCCTCGATCAGATCGGCAAGTTTAATACGCTTGTCGCTCATGATGCGCCTGTCTGACTGGAAACCCTCTGCACAATCGAGCTGATTGATTGCTTCCATTGTGGCGCGTCCTGATTAGCTTTAGCGCGACATTCAATCATAAGCTGACGCAATAATCCGGGCATATCGGCAAGACGGCCCTGCCCGGATGCGAGAAATGAGCCAAAATCACCAAGGGTGAGGGGAACAATATCAAGAGATAGCTTGCTATCATCGGCCAGATACCAATCCCCTGAACGGAAAGTATGTGCGGTGTTACTATCTATCTTAACGGCGATAAACAGGCCATAGACGGGTTTTTCTTCCTGTTCGGTGTATTGTGCCACATGCCGCCTTACAGGTTCGCCCTCGGCGGCCTCCTGGCGCGATGAGGCGGTTAAAGTGACTTCCACCACGATAATAGCATCATCAAATTCAAAAATCATATCCGGCCCGCCACCCGGTGCGCAATGTACTGGTAAAAAGTCTTGATCTATCTGAAAGCGCCGTGCTTCCCACGGTGGATTGCACAAGCTGTCAATCGCAAGGAAAGCCCGCCATATAGCCCATTCGAGATAGGCAGGGCCTTCGCCTTTTGGAATTGATACTGTTCTGCCATCCGGCAGTTTGGCGCTGCCACGGGTTGGTATGGCTTGCAGCCATGCCATAATTTCATCTATCTGGTCGCCCTGATTATCGGCATATTCCTGCTCATCAAGCTGCAAAACCATAGCTTCCAGCTCATGCCGCTTGTGTTCAAGTTCGGGCAAAGGTGTTTCAGGCGCAGGCGGTTGAATCTGAACGCCCCTGCCTTGGAGCTGTGTTGTAAGATCATGCACCACGGAATAAGAGGATGCAGCGTTATCGGTCGGAAGTTTTGCACCAAGCCACAAGGCATGCAAATACGCCTCATCGGTCAAAGTCGTTTCTTCCTCATCGCGCAGCAATGCGGCCAGTTGTGAGCGGGATGGTGAAAGAGCAATGCCACGCCCGGCATTGCGAAAAACGCCGGTAGCTTTCAGGTAACGGAAAGACAAGTCGGCATAATCATCAAGCGTATTGG
Organism: Alphaproteobacteria bacterium; assembly: GCA_018399685.1. Classification (GTDB taxonomy): domain Bacteria; phylum Pseudomonadota; class Alphaproteobacteria; order Micavibrionales; family Micavibrionaceae; genus UBA1672. The sequence goes on from JAGYOK010000059.1 coordinate 4,081, forward strand.
CCTTGCGGTCTATCTGCGCGGCCACATCTTCATAAAATTTGCGGTCATACGCCCGGGCTTTGCCCTTGGCTTTTTCGCGTCCGGCCTGAAAATCAATAATTTTCTGCACGGTTTTTTCGACACCATCAGCCGGGCTGGAGGTTTGCACGAAAAGCGCAAATTCCTGAAAAGAAAGTGTCGCATCGCTTCTAGCGGTGGCGATCCCTTGCATTACGCGCAAAATGAAGCGCAGCGGGGAAAAGCTGTTGCCCTCGTAACGGCTTTCTATCGGGGAAGGAATGCGATAGCTAGCGAGTGAACGCAAAAAACATTCCTGCTGCGCGGTGATAATTCCAGATTTAGCCAGGCGGTAGCCGTTTGGGGTGATTTCATAGGCACGGCCTGAAAGCTCCTCAATTTCTTCCGTCATTGCGGCCAAGGCCGGATCAGTCGTGCCACTTTTGGTTTTGCTGGTGAGCTGTGGAGTAATAAAACCAAGTTGAAAAAGTGCGGCTCTCCATTTTCGGCCTAACAAGGCTCCTTCCTTAAGATTTTCATCAATTATATGTTGAGAAGCAAGCACCTCCTCATCATGTAATAATTTTGCAAAAGCGAATTCGTTTTCATCGCCATATATATTGCCGTTAAGGGGAGAGCCTTGCAAAACCTGCAAGGCATCGCGTAAACGATAAGGGGTACGAACAGTGGTGTTTCCGATATGCCAGAGCATCATATTAAAAACCTACAAAAAGATATTCCTGTACTTCGTTGCGAGTGCCATTCTTTTGATTGGCAAAGCTATATTTATAATCAATGTCAATCACCTCAACATGCCGCTTATATTTTGACATTAAGGATATGATTTCTTCACGGGTTGGTAGTGAGTTTGAAGAATAGGACACAAGCAAAATACTGTTTTTCAGGCGGCAAAACAACTTGTCGAAAGCGTCTGCTGCGCCAGATCGTGAGCTAAACGGGGTAGGGTAGCTTTTGAATTTTCTGGTCTTGGTATGCCACTGCATATCCACGCCCTCCCAATTCCGGGCAAGCCCTTCAACAAAGTGATAGCGCCTGACATATTCATTGTCGGAAAGCGGGCTGTAATAAGGGGGATCAATATAAACAAGATCGGCTTTGAACCGCGTGGTCATGGCATCGCCTTGCCGGACGCGATTTTGTTGGCCGTTATCAAAGACGGCGGCATTTATCAGCCCGGCAGCATTGCGAATTTGTTTTTCCATGCTCATGCGCAGATCGGCACGGCCATCGTCATAGCGCAAGCCGGTATAGGTGAAAATGCCCCGCGCCCGTTTTTTAAGACAGGCGCGAATAAGGGCTGACATGGCAATAGCGCGTTTTTGACTGTTCGGCAGTTTGCAGATATTCGAGCGCACCAGATCAATGACGGCGTTTTCTTCATCGGTATAATAAAGCCCTGCATAGGTGTCTTGCACAAAGCGGCTGGCTTTGGGGTTAGGCAAAAACAGTTTGTCTATTTCTCTTTCGGTGATGGTATGGCCGTTATTCTCAATCATCGCCTTCGAGAGTGTGGCGCTCATCGCCATATAATCATTTGAGAAAACCTGTTTTCCCATTGTCTTGAAAAGATAGCCCACAACACCAGAGCCGGAAAATAAATCCAGCGCAGAATCAAATTGAAACTGGTCGGCCACGTCCTGAATATAGGGTAAAAGTTTTTCCTTTGATCCCATATAGCGGGTTGGGGGATAAGCAAGCGCCTTTTCATCGACAGGGGCCGGGACTTCCCGGATTGCAAAGCGTGGATAGGGTTGCACTGTGACAATCACATCTTCGCCGGTGCGGCTCCCGGCTTTTGAGCTGATATTTCTGCGGGTGTTTATTACCTCAATATCAAACGGCTCATAAAGCTCATGCACAAGCGGATGATTGGAGTTTGTCAAAACGACATGACAGCCAAGTTTTTGCAGGCGGGTGACTTCATCGGCCAGCTCCTTATGATCTTCTTCATAAAATTGCTCTTTGGTATATCGCTTGAAGTCTGCATATTTTGAAACCGGCAAATAAGGGGGATCGAGAAATATAAAATCGCCTTGCTTGGCGGTTTTTGCGAGAACGTCTTTATAATCGCCACATATAATTTCTATGCCTTTCAGGGCTTCGGATGCAGCCCGTAATGTGTCGGCCTGACATATCCGGGGGTTTTTATAACGACCAAATGGCACATTGAATTCGCCCTTTTGATTGACGCGATAGAGGCCATTATAACAGGTGCGGTTAAGATAGATCGTCCGCGCTGCGGTATATTCTTTTTCTAAGTCTGCATAACGCAACGCCCGGACTTTATAAAAAGCGGATTCGGTATTTTTGAAACTGCGCAAATGCTCAATAACCAACTCAACATTATCAGCAATACACTGATAAACATTGACCAATTCAGGGTTAGAATCGGCAATAACGCCCGCGTTGGGCTGCATGGCAAAAAACATTGCGCCGCCGCCGATAAACGGCTCTATATAACGCCCGAAACTATCCGGGGCTTTTGCCTTTAATTCATCGAGAAGCTGCGTTTTGCCGCCCGCCCATTTCAAAAACGGCTTTGCCGGAATTGATTTTACAGTGGCTTTTTGTGCTGTATTTTTCATGAAGATAATTCCCGGTTGCTTGGATCAAATTTGATCCAAACTGTCGGACTTGTCAACACATGTTCTTGTTTTTTCTTATGACTGTTACCAAATTGCTTTAGGGGTGCGGTTTGTCGGCCTCGGCGACAAATTGCCGTTTTTTCGCCATTTTTTACAAAGAGAAGAAAAAGCGGGGGTTCTTCGGCTGGCCGAAAAATCCCCGCCGGTGCATCAATCTGGAATTTTGAAAGTCTTTCCCCATGCATCAATAATTGGCTGCATTTGCTCTTGAGTCACAAGACTGTAAAGCTGCTGATTGGTTTTGTGAAGATATTGCCACAAAGCCAGCATGTCACTGAATAACTCTGCATCAATATTGTAACTTTCCAAATTTAATGGCTCTTTTTTGTTCAAATTCGGT
>JAGYOK010000006.1 GCA_018399685.1 Alphaproteobacteria bacterium
TCATGACATCACTAGCTATGCGCAGGTTCAGGGCGATTATAAGCGTTTGGAAATGGAAAATGAGCGCCTGCGTCAATGGTATCATACAGCTCTTTTGCTGGATTCCGAGAATCGCGCCTTGCGTGAGCTTCTTAATTTACGGGTAGATTCATCATATCGGCATGTTGCTGCGCGCATACTCGCAGATTCCGGCAATACCTATGTTAAGAGCGTCCTTGTTGCCGTGGGCAAGCGTGACGGCATAAATAAAGACGCCGCTGTCGTCTCAGGAGAGGGGCTTATCGGCCGTGTTGTAGAGGTTGGAGAAGACACATCCCGCGTGCTTTTGGTTAATGATGTAAACTCACGCGTTCCTGTCGTCGTCGAAGATACAGGGCAGCACGCAATTATGGCCGGAACCAATGAGGTCAATACGCGCCTCATTCATGTTCCAAAGGAAAGCAAAATTAATGAAGGCTCACGTATTATCACATCGGGATACGGGGGTGTGTTCCCCCAAGGGCTTCCGGTAGGGCGCGTGCGCTTTGAAAAAAACGGGGAAATGAAAATCATTTTATTCTCTGATTTTGGTAAGATTCAAACTGTACGGGTGCTGCAAAAAGGCATTTCCTTAGAAAGGAACAGGTAAGGATATTATGCAATCATTCGCAGACCATTTTCCAGTTTTCCTTCGCATGATGATAGTTTATCTAATCATGTTTATTCTGTTTTTGCTCAACACTGTTTCTATTTCAACACCGTTGCCGACGACTATTGATGTACCTTTTATTATTATGATTATTTATTACTGGGCCATCTACCGTCCGACGCTTATTCCTCCATCTATGGTGTTTATAGCGGGTATTTGTTTTGATCTGTTAAGCGGGCTTCCTGTGGGTCTGAATGCTTTTGTATTTTTGCTCTTGCGCCATATCATGGTATCACAGCGTCTGTTTTTGACAGGGCAGCCTTTTACTGTTGTGTGGATAGGCTTCATGATGGCCGGTCTGGCATCTATCTCCTTGCACTGGCTGCTATTGGGGCTAACCATGTTTCAATGGGGGGAGTTTTCTCCGGTATTCCTGACCAGCTTTGTAGCAATATTGCTGTTTCCGCTGATCTCTGTTGTGCTGCATTTTTCGCACAAGGCCTTGCCCTATATTCAAGACCAATACAGTGCGGTGAGCTAGGGAGAAAAGCGTGTATCACGATGATTACAGCGAAAAGCTTTTTTCCCGCCGGGCCTTTGTTATCGGGGGCTTGCAGCTCTGCGGGCTGGTTATATTGGGAGTTCGGCTAGCCTGGCTCCAGATTGCGCAGGGCAAACGCTATAAAATGCTTTCGGACAAAAACCGGATTAATATTAAAATTTTACCCCCGCCAAGAGGAGAGATCGTCGATCGCTTTGGCGTTCCTTTGGCTGTGAACAACCAGACCTACCGTGTTTTGATTATCCCAGAGCAAACTGATAACATAGAAAAATCCTTACGTGCTTTGCAGAGTGTTATTTATGTTGAAGAAGAGCACATAGACCGCATTTTGAAAGAAGCATCAAAAACGGCAAAGTTTATTCCTCTGCGGATCAAAGAGGGTCTTTCATGGGGAGATGTTGCCAGAGTCGAAGTGCGTTTGCCGGACTTGCCGGGCATATTTATTGACGTTGGAGATATTCGCTCTTATCCATATCGTGATGCCACGGCGCATATTGTCGGATATGTACGTGCAGCTTCCAAAGAAGATCTTGAAGATAATGACCCGGTATTGCGTCTTCCTGGTTTTCGTATCGGAAAAACGGGTATTGAAAAAGTTTATGATAAGGAAATGCGCGGACGTCCCGGAGCTGCAGAAGTAGAGGTAAACGTAGTTGGCCGCGAAGTGCGGGAACTTAAACGTAAAGACCCATTGTTCGGCAGTCGTGTAACGCTAAGCATTGATGGTGAGCTTCAGCGCATTACCCAAGAGGTTCTTTCGGAACATATAAGCGCTTCTGCTGTGGTTATGGATGCATATTCAGGGGCAATATATGCCATGGCCTCTTATCCGGCGTTTGACCCCAATGCATTTGTTCGTGGTTTGACAAAAGAGGAATGGGCGGTTATCTCCGAAGATCCAACTCATCCCCAGACGAACAAGGCTGTATCCGGCCAATATCCACCTGGTTCCACATTCAAAATGATTTCAGCACTTGCAGGTCTGGAAAAAGGTACTATCACGCGTGATACGCTTATTTTTTGCCCCGGTCATTATGAATATGGCAAAAGCAGGTATCATTGCTGGAAGCGGGGCGGACATGGCTATGTAAATCTGGAAAAAGCATTGCAGGAATCATGTGACACCTTCTTCTATGAAATGGCTGTTGAAGTTGGTATCAATGCAATTGCCGATATGGCGCGGCGCTTTGGGCTTGGTGATACGTTAGGGTTAGAGCTTGGCGGCGAAAGATCAGGCCTCATTCCTGACGAGGCATGGAAGAAAAAAACAATGGGTGTAAGCTGGTATCCGGGCGAAACAATTATATCCAGCATCGGACAAGGCAATGTGCTTACTACGCCACTACAGCTTGCTGTTATGACTGCACGCATGGTTAATGGAGGAATTGGCGTAAAGCCGTGGATCACAGGATATGTTGGTGAAGAATATCTGGAACGACGTGATTGGGATAAGATAGATGTAAACCCCAAACATCTGGCTTTGGTTCGTAGCGGAATGGATCGTGTTGTCAACAACAGGAAAGGAACCGCATATAGCTCTAGAATTGATATAGAGGGCATGGAAATGGGGGGTAAAACCGGCACATCTCAAGTCCAGAGAATTACCGCAGAGCAGCGGCGCCTTGGAATCAAAAACGAGGATTTACCATGGAGGCAGCGCCACCACGCGTTATTTGTCGGTTACGCTCCAATAAGTGATCCCCGCTATGTTTGTGCGGTTGTTGTAGAACATGGAATTGGCGGATCAACGGCTGCTGCGCCGATAGCAAAAATACTGCTGGAACAAACACAAAGGCGCGATCCCGCCGGAACGCAAATGCAGCCTGAAATTATAGACAAAGACAAAAAAGAATCCAAAACAAGGTTGGAGGATTTTTCCGGGCAGAACAATCAGGAACTGGAAAAACCCTCTTTTACAATACCGCCAAAGAAACCTAAAATGCAGGGGCAGTCTTTGATGCAAGACTTTGCACCAGCTCCTGCACCAACTCAGAAAACAGTTAATAAAATTGAAGGGATCTATAATGACTGATTATATAATGGTTAAGTATAAGGCGAGAAGGGAAACACTGATTTAATGCAATCCATGTTTAGAGAAAACGACCTTGGGATCGCCCACAAATTTGCCAGAATAAACTGGGGGCTGGTCTTGCTGATCTTTTGTCTGGCCGGAATTGGAATAGCATCCCTTTATTCCGCAGCGGGGGGGAGCTTTGACCCATGGGCATCGCGTCAACTCGTGCGATTTGGCGTGGGAGTTATCGGCATGTTCATCATTGCCATGATGGATATACGCTGGTGGTACAAGCTAACCTGGCCAATATATTTCATTGGTATCATTATGCTGGTTTTTGTAGAGGCAAAAGGCCACGTCGGGATGGGCGCACAGCGCTGGATAGACCTCGGTTTTATACACCTTCAACCATCCGAGCTTATGAAGATTGCTGTAATCATGGCTCTGGCGCGCCACTTCCACGGGCTAAGCCCGGAGCAGGTCAGGCGTATCCAATATCTGGTTGTTCCGGCTCTGGTGGTTTGTGCACCCGTGGGGCTGGTTCTGCTGCAACCGGATTTGGGAACTTCGCTGATGATTGTTATGGCTGGAGCCGGTATGGTTTTTATTGCCGGAGCGCCGCTGCGCCTGTTTATCGGCTCAGCTATTTTAACCATGATTAGCGTTCCAATCATCTGGCAGTTTTTGCGCGATTATCAAAAGCAACGTGTTATGACTTTCATTAATCCCGAATCAGACCCGCTTGGCGCCGGTTACCACATTACCCAGTCAAAAATAGCGATTGGCTCTGGAGGCGTCGAGGGTAAAGGCTTTATGCAAGGCACCCAAAGTCACCTGAACTTTTTACCGGAAAAGCAAACGGACTTTATCTTTACGCTCTGGGTAGAGGAATGGGGCTTGTTCGGTGGGTTGTTTTTGCTGTCCCTGATCTTTTTGATATTTGCCATAGGCTTTGGTATAGCCATGCGCTGCCGCCATACATTCGGGCGCTATCTCGCATTGGGGATGAGTCTTAATTTCTCGCTCTATGTCTTTATCAATATCTCTATGGTGATGGGATTAATTCCAGTGGTGGGGGCGCCGCTGCCTCTGGTTTCCTATGGGGGAACATCCATGCTTGCCGCGCTTATAGGCTTTGGGCTTATGATGTCATGCTCAATCCACCGTCACAGCAAAGTAACGAGATAGATTTATGCTTTGGGGCTTTTATCTTTGGAAGCAATCTCCTGCTGCGCCTGCTTTAGGCTTTTTCTCATGACGGCTTCCATTGTAGCGCGAGATATATCAAGCTCTTTTTTATCGAAGTCGATCTCAATGCGCTCGTAAATATCATTAAAACCCGGCTCTTTTAGGTTAGCCGTTATGACTTCGCGAGCGTAAGTGTTGATGTCTTCTCCTTCAAGGCCAAGCTGTTTTGCTGCCCAAAAGCCAAAGAATTTTGCTGCACGCGCTTCTATTTCAAAATCACGTGTGCCGTCTTTTACAAAGGCCTTCTCGAATACATCTTTGCGATCTTCAAATATGGTCATACGCTCTCCAATAGAAAAAATAATAAAAGGACATGAAAACATTTCAATTTTTCAGATTCCATTGTTATATAGAGCGTAATCCATTTTGTAAATTAGAAGGACGAGTATAATGGCCAAAGGCAAGCAAATCTATAACGGTAAAGCAAAAACACTCTTTGAAGGCCCCGATGAAGGAACAATCATCCAGCATTTCAAAGACGATGCCACGGCCGGCAACGGTTTAAAGCACGCGATTATCCCGGGTAAAGGGGCTTTGAACAACCGCATTTCATCACATATTTTAACCCAGCTTGAGGCTATCGGTATTCCAACGCACTTTATTCGCTCCCTTAACATGCGAGAGCAACTGGTTCGCAAGGTTGACATCATTCCTGTGGAGGTGGTTGTCCGCAACATTCTGGCCGGAACTATTTGTAAAAAGCTGGGGCTGGAAGAAGGAGAGAAATTACCCGAAGCCTTGCTTGAGTTCTATTACAAGAAAGACGAGCTAAACGATCCGCTAATCAGCGCCGATCACATCGTTACTTTAGGCTGGGCCGAGGAATATGAACTGGAAGAAATTGTGGATTATGCTTTGCGAATTAACGATTTCCTAAGCGGGATGTTTGCTGCGATTGGCTTGCGTCTGGTTGATTTCAAGCTTGAATTTGGCCGTATTGAAGATGAAGACGGCTTTGTATCTATCGTTCTGGCAGATGAATTCTCACCGGATAACTGCCGCTTGTGGGACATGGAAACAGGTGAGAAAATGGATAAGGATCGTTTCCGCCGTGACCTTGGCGACCTTATAGATGGTTATGAAGTTATTGCCAAGAAACTTGGCCTTATTCCGCAAGATTGTACTGTTCGTAAAGAAAACGGCGACGTGGATGAAAAGCTGTTCGAAAGACTATCGCTTATCGAGAATAAATATAGAGTGGCTTGATTTGTCATTTTGTGCATTTTAAGGTGCAAATTGTTCTTGATAGATACGCTCTTCCAGATGATTGTCCGGGTCAAACAGCAAAGTCGAAGATATATCCTCTGCTTTTTCTATATCAACAGTGATGCAGTTTCTGGCCTCACAGGAATCAGCGGATGCGCTTACAGGGCGCTTTTCCGGGCTGATAATCTCAAAGCGCACCTTTGCTGTATCGGGTAGTAACGCTCCCGGCCAGCGCCGCGGGCGGAATACACTGATTGGAGTTATAGGTAAAACTTTGGCACTCAGGGGTACAATAGGGCCACCGGCAGAGGAGTTATAAGCTGTGCTCCCTACCGGCGTGGAAAGTATAATCCCGTCACAGATTAGCAACGGCAATCTGACTTCATTATTAACAGAAACCATAATTTTTGCGGTGCTATGAGTTTGCCGCAAAAGTGACACTTCGTTATAAGCAATAGCGTTGTGGATCTGGCCATCTTTGTCCGTGACCAGCATACGCAAAGGATGGATTTTATAGCCCCGTGATTCATGGATTCGCTGGGTTAAATCCTTGTTCTTATACTCATTTAGCAAAAAACCAAGCGTACCGAAATTAAGCCCGTAAAGGGGCAGATCATTATTTGAGAAATGGTGCAAGGCGCGGAGCATAGCTCCATCACCGCCAACAACAACTATAGCTTCGGCGTTTTCCAGATTTTCCTCATGCCCGTATTTTTCCTCAAGCTCACGAAAGGCGGCTTGCGGGCGCGGTAAACCCGATACAAAGAAATGAATTTTCATATGTTTAAACCCTGAGTACTGATCCTAACAATTCTGCTCTTGCCATTTAGCAGGATCATCTAGGAAGGCCTCAACTGACGCCAGAGTTTCCTCATCAAAATAGTTTCTGGCTTTAGCAACCTCTATTACATTTTTCCATGTTGCCAAAGAGTGAAGCTTAATGCCCAGATCTTCGGCATTCTTTTTGTTGGCTTCATAGATGCCGTAATCGAAAATAACAAAGACATTACCAACTTTTGTGCCAGTCTGGCGCAAGGCATCAATAAAGATTTTTATGCTGCTGCCATGATTTTGCAAATCCTCAACCAAAACAACATTTGTCTTGTTTCCATCTTTATTTTTCTCAGGCAAGACCCCCTCAATTTGTGACATGCGGCCATGGCCTTTGGGCTTTTTTCGCACGTAAACCATCGGCTTGTTCAGACGATCGGCCAGCAAAGCACAATAGGATATACCAGCTGTCTCTCCTCCGGCGAGAACGTCAATATTCTTGCTCCCGATTTGTGAAGCCAGCAGCCGCGCCCCGTCATTCATCAAAGTATTACGCTCTTTTGGGAATGAATTAAGCCGCCTGCAATCAATATAAACAGGCCCTTTATTGCCGGATGTATAGGAGAAAGGCTCCTTGGTATTGAACATAATGGACTTTGTCTTGATAAGGATTTCAGCCGTTCTGTGCGCAATATCTTTCTTTTCCTGAGCAGTTAAAGGAGCGAAGGGCACTTCATCAATCAAGGAAAAGAGCTCTGACACGGTGGAGTCCGTAGCAGCCAGAACCTTGGATAAACTTTCTGTAGAAGGCCAGCGAGGCTTTCCTTCCGGGCTTAGGCGTTTGCTTTTATTGAACGAGGTCGGATCCAGCCCTGATTTTTTTGCCAGACCTGAAGGGGAGTACCCTTTCTCTGCCGCCAGTCGATCTAATCCTTGCCATATCTGAGCATGTGTAAACATGAATAATCATCCCTCTTTTGTAGTTCCGTAAAAAATAAACGTATCTTTTTTAGCACGTGGCATTCAAGAGTGGAACAAATACGTCCTATTGCCGCTTGAAAATGTGCGTAGGACAGTAGTCCCATTAATTTGCCCAAAGGTAAATAGGAAATTATTCATATTTTTCTTGACAACTCCTAATCTTTATATCATATATAAGAACATAAAGGGAACAAATGTGTCTTTTTTACACTTTTAAAAAGTTCTTCGAATGCCACGGATACGAAAAAAGAGAGGGATCACAAAGAAATGTCCAGAGAATACAAAAATAACAAAGCAAGCAACGCCGGATATGAAAAATGTGATGAGTGTGTACCATTTGAATCTGTGGAAGAATTGTGGTTTTGGTTTATTGCTGCTCAACAGGCGCGCAATGATGGCGCTAGGTACGTTGCAGGAGTGGGTAATGTTCGCCGCCCCTGTGGGCCAGTGGATGTTTTAAAGGTTCTTGATTCGCTTTATCGCAAGCGGCGTTTGTTGCGCTCCCATTTTTTGGTGCTTTGCCATTATGGCAAGCGGTTTATGGCGCCCGATCCCAGGCGCATAAAAGAACAAAGAGCGCATTATATCTGGCGCGAAGCATTCGAACGTATGGAACCGGTTTTAGAGAAAAAGGGAATTGTCGTTCGCCCCCACTGGGTGCAGCAACACGGCTTTTCTTTCCTTCACGAGGGAGAGCGCATATGAGCCGCATTAACATCGAATCAAAAGAAGCTTTTGCCGATATAGTAGCTCATCTCGAAGGGCAGCGGGTCTGGGTTGTCTTTACCGATCAGACCGAGCTTAAATTCGTGCGCATGCTAAAGCGCGGCTTCCGCCATTGCTTTGTGCTTATCCATGATGGCCAGCGCTGGATTAGTATTGATCCTATGGCCAATTATATGGAGGTCATGGTTCACGACCACTTGCCCGACGATTTCGATTTCGCGCGCTGGCTGGAAGAGCTCGGTCATAGCGTCGTTAGAGCAAAATTATCGCGCAATATTATGACCGCCGCTCCGGTAATGCTTTTTACCTGCGTGGAAGCATGTAAACGCATTTTGGGTGTGCACAAATTTTCAATTCTTACACCGTGGCAGCTTTCCCGATTCCTCGCTGCCCAAAATAAATAGGAGTACACAAAAAATGGGAAGCCTTACATCGACCCCGAAAATTGCAAATCGCGTCCCACAGACGCCAAGCCCCGCAACAACCGCAGTTGAAGAAACTGCTCATGAGGAGATCCAAACGCGGGAGAAAAAAGCCGAAGAGCGCAGGAAAAGCCTGCTCGCCCGCGATCGTAGCGTTGCCGGTACTATCAAGACATCCTTGCAGGGCGTTTTAAGCCGTGTTGATGAAGACACAAGCACAAGCCACAAAACTCTGCTTGGACAATAAAAACAACTAAAAGAAGGAAAACTGCGTAATGACTGTCAACACCAAAGAAAAGAATAAACAAGGTGAAGAGGCTGAAAATACGTTACGTATGAAGCTTTTGCTCGAGCGCTATAACGCTGCCAAAAAACACCGCAATGTCTGGAACACACTTTGGGAGGAATGCTACGATTTCGCCCTGCCAAGATGCAGCGGATTTTACGGCGATCTTGCACCGGGACAAAAACGAAATACCCGCATCTATGACGCAACAGCCATGGACGCCGCAGATCAACTCGCAGCCAGCTTGCTTGGAAACCTTACCCCCGGCTGGTCACAGTGGTTTGGCTTGAAACCCGGCCCCGAAGCTACGCCAGAGCAAGCCAGAGCGCTCGCGCCTGCTCTGGAAAAGGCCTCAAAAACCATTCAGGCACACTTCGACCATTCAAATTTTGCCGTAGAAATTCACCAGTGCTACCTCGATCTTGTCGTAGGAGGCACAGCCAGCCTGTTCTTCGAAGAATCCGACCCCGGCAATTTCTCGGCCTTTAGCTTCCACGCCGTCCCGCTCACACATATTGTGCTGGAAGAGGGCGCATCGGGATACCTCGATGGCTCATTCAGGCGTCTGGCCATAACTCTCGACCAACTCGGCGCGCGCTACCCGCAAAGCGAAATCCCGCCTAAAATAATCCGCGAGGGGCGAAAAGACCCGCAAATGCGCTTTGATGTTTTAGAAGCAGTTTTGCCAAATGAGCTGGTCTTCGATTACACAGCCATGCTCATCCATGATGCGAATAATCCGGTAATGTTGCAAAGCGGCTCGTTCCCGCAAAATCCGGCGATTAACTTCCGCTGGATCAAATCACCCGGAGAAATTTATGGCCGCTCGCCGGTTATGAAAGCTCTGCCGGATATCAAAACGGCAAACAAAGTCGTAGAGCTTATCTTAAAAAATGCAACTATAGCGATAACCGGCATATGGCAAGCCGATGATGACGGCGTTTTAAACCCCGCAAATATAGAGCTGGTTCCCGGCACAATAATCCCCAAAGCCGTGGGTTCCAAAGGTTTACAGCCGCTTGAAATGCCCGGACAGTTCGATGTCTCCCAGCTTATGCTGGAAAATCTGCAAAGCAATATCCGCCGCGCGATGCTGGCCGATAAGCTCCTCCCCGCAGCGGGCACACAGATGAGCGCTACCGAAGTTTTAGAGCGCGCTTCCGAAATCGCCATGATCCTTGGCGCCACCTATGGCCGCTTGCAAACCGAGCTTTTAACGCCACTTATCAAGCGTGCATACTCTATTTTGCGCCGCCGTGGAGAAGTGCCGGATATCGCTCTGGACGGGCGCTTGATAGCGATTGATTACCGCTCGCCGCTCGCCCGTTCGCAAGGCCAGAGGGATGTGCAAAATACCCTTGGCTGGATCAAAGCTGTAAGCGCTATGGGCGCAGAAGGAGCCAGCTCTATTAATATGGCCGCCGCCGCCAGATTCCTTGGCGAGATGCTGTCTGTACCGACAGAGCTTATCCGTGAGCAAGGCGAGAGCGGCCCCTCGGCCATGATGGATTCGCTCATGAACAAAGAATTAGACATTACTAATATGATAGCCGGACTAGCCGAGCAAACAGCCAACCATGTCACCGAGGCTCTGATGGAAAAACTGACTTCTACCAAAATGCCTAAAAATTCCCCAAACCCAAAATCAGGAGAGTAATATTATGACTGACACCAACGAAGAAAACCTTTTAAATACAAGCGCTTCCGAGAATACACCGGAGAAATCACCAGAGAAATTTCCCGAAAAATTCAAAGACCCTAAAACCGGCGAACTGCAAATAGATCTGCTGCTCAAATCCTACGCCGAGTTGGAAAAAAAACAATCCGCTTCGCCGCAAGTGCCAAAAATGCCGGAAGACTATCCGATCAAATGCGACCACGGCATGTTCGAGCCGGATATGGATATAAACCGCCGCTTGCATGAAAAGGGCTTTAACCCCGATCAGGCGCAGGCCGTTTATGATCTGGCCGCCGAGCGCATGCTCCCCATGCTTAAAGAGGTGGTCGCGGAATTCCGCGCTGAGCGCGAGATCGAAAAGCTGGTTAACCATTTTGGAGGAGCCGAGAACTGGAGCGAGCTTTCCCGCCAGCTTCTCTCATTTGGGCAAAAGAACCTGCCCGCGGATGTTTTGGATAATCTCTCCAGCTCATTTGAAGGAGTGCTGGCTCTATACCGCATGATGAAATCAGGCGCAGAGCCGAAGCTTGCAGGCCGCAAAAGTACGGCAGTGCAGGGCAATCCAGGGGAAGCGGAGCTTTCCTCTATGATGCGCAATCCCAAATACTGGCGCGAACGCGATCCTTCCTTTGTGGCAAAGGTTACGCAAGGCTTTGAGAATTTGTACGGAAAGTAGGGATATACAAGTATAAAACCACAAAGGCACCAAGACACCAAGTTGTTCTGTTACTACTCGTTTACGTTAGTGTGGGTGATATTAAATAACTTTGAGTCTTAGTGACTTCGTGGTCAAAAAAGAAAAACACCAACGGCGCCATTCACATCGCGCTGGGCTGCTTCTTATCTGGGAGGCGTCTTATCAAAGAAATGAAAGACGACTAGATCTGCGATTCCACAAAACGCTGCGATACATAATCGTCAACAACTCTTTGGAAGCTTGATTGAACAGGATTGGACAAACTCTCAAACTTCAGGGCAACCTTGCCCGGAGCCTTGCGAATTACGGTGGCTTTATGATCCACTTCCATAATTTCATCGCGAAGCTTGAATTTGAGAGTGAATACACACTCCTGCCCGATACTGAACAAGCGCTCATCAGCAGTGATAAGCATCCCCCCGTTACCCCAGTTTTCAACCGGATGCATCTGACCGTTGACGACGCCCACACAGCGATCATCACTACGGCGGGGATGTTGGCGATTCACATGCGATGACGCAGCGCTTTCATCCCGATCCGACGTAGATACGCGTTTATTATACATATTTTTCTTCATTTTCAATTACCATACACTCTGCTTGCGAAAATATTATAAATTTCTGGCAAAATTAAGGCAAAAGAGCGCATGGCTTAAAAAAGTCCACAAGAAAACAGCATGTTGAGTAAACAAGATAAAGTAAAAAAACTTCTTGACAAATGTAGGAAAATATTCATATATTAACCCATCAACACCACGATTCCGCCTATTTTGCATTAATTGACGAAGCAATAACATATATGGCTTTGAAAGCGCAATAAATATACGCGGGTTCTAACTTTAAAGAACATCCCGGCCTTTGTAGACCAAAGACAACCATATGTTCGACCTTAAATAACCCCCAAAAATTATGAGGTAAAACCAAATGTCTACAACAATAGATCAGGCCTTCATCAAGCAATTCGAACGCGAAGTGCACGAGGCCTACCAACGTCAGGGATCAAAGCTCCGCAACACGGTGCGCACGATCTCGAATGTTAATGGCAGCTCCGCCGTCTTCCAGAAAGTCGGGAAGGGTACAGCGTCCACTAAATCCACGCACGGCATGGTGCCCGTGATGAATCTGGATCACACAAATGTAGAGGTCGTATTAAGCGATTTTTACGCCGGTGACTGGGTTGACCGCCTCGATGAGCTGAAAACCAATATCGACGAACGTCAGGTAATAGCAAATGCCGGTGCTAATGCACTGGGCCGCAAAACCGACGAGCTGATTATTAACGCCTTAAGCGGAGCCACTTCCCAGATTATTACCGATGATAATATCGGCATGACAAAAGAAAAAATCATGAACGCGTTTGAAACATTCGGCGAGAACGATGTGCCCGACGACGGTCAGCGTTACTGTATCGTCGGCTGGAAGCAGTGGAGCAATCTTCTTTCGATAGAAGAGTTCGTTAATGCCGATTATATCGGAGCCGACGCCCTGCCATTTGCAAGCATAACTCAGGCCAAGATGTTCTTAGGGACTATCTTTATGCCGCACTCAGGCTTGCCTTTGGACGAAAACGATATCCGCTCATGCTTCTATTATCACAAGACAGCAATAGGCCATGCCGCCGCCAGCGACGTGCAAACGGATATCTCATGGCACGGCGATAGAGCTGCTCACTTTGTCAATAACATGATGAGTCAGGGCGCAGGCCTTATCGACCCGTCAGGTATCGTTGTCATTAAGTGTGATGAGACACCGGATTAGCGTTTAGTTGTCATCCCCTGAATTCGTGAAACGAATTGTAAGGGGATCCGGGAATCTGTGCTTTAAAGCCCCGGATGCCCGCACACGAAGCAACGCACCGCGTTGTTCGTTTTTTGTAAAGCAGAACAAAGCTACGCTTTGCTTCTGTCGGGCATGACATTTTCTGACAATTTCAAACATTTTACTTAGGAGATAAATCATGGCTTTTACGGCACCTGATTTAAGCGTACTTGCGTACGCAAATAACTTTACATTGTGGCACTACACCACGCCTGATGCATCCGTGGAAACAGCGGGTTACTTTGATCTGGCAACGAGTATGCTCAATGTTAATGATCTGATTATTACCAATATCGATACCGACGGAACGCCGGTTACAACATTTTATGTTGTCTCGGCAAATGATGGCAGCAGCGTAACTGTTACAGCTTACGCATAAAAAGGGTAGAACCCCGCCAAAGCGCTCGTTCCCTATCCCCACAAAAAAAGAGCGCGCCCACCCCTTTTTACTGCCAATAACAGGTATCGAACCAAAGACAACCGCAGCTCCTACTTACTTTCAAGAGTTGCGGTTGTCGCTTTATTTTAAATTTTTCAGGAGAACCAAAATCATGGCACTATCAGACATAGCCCTTTGCTCCCGCTCCCTTATCAAGATTGGCGCCGCTCCCATAAGCGCTTTTGACGAAGGCACAGCCCAAAGCGAAATCGCCGGAGCTTTATACGAACAAGCACGCGACAGCCTGCTTTCGGCCTATGCATGGAGCTTCGCTACCGGACAGGTGAAACTCGCCCGAACCAGCGAAACCCCGACCGCTGATTATAGCTACGCCTATGAACTCCCTATAGACTTTCTACGCGCCCTGAGCGCCGGAAACGGATCACGCGGCAGAGGATTGAATTACCGCATTATGGGCGGCAAGCTGCACACAAATGCCCCGGAAGTAATACTCACTTACATATACAGACCTCAGGAAGAAAGCTTCCCGCCATATTTCGACAGCGTGCTTATTGCCCATCTCGCCGCAGAGTTTACTATCCCCATCACGGAAAACACCTCCCGCGCGGAAAGCCTTTATAAACGCGCAGAAGACGAATTTAAACGCGCCCGCCAGATCGACGCCCAGCAAGACACTCCAGGGCGAATAGAGGACTTTACGCTGATTGATGTAAGAAATTGACATAAATATTGTTTTGCGATTAAAATCGCGTCATAATTTAAACAACCACTTAAATATACACTTAGAATATAAGAATATAAGAATATAAGGAAACAAACATGCTTTCACAAGGCGGCGATCTGAAAAATAGTTTTAACGTACCGGAAGGGCAGGAAAAAGAGTTTGCTATTGTAAAGCTTGCCATGTATTCGGCGATAGACAGTATCTTTGCAAGAGAAAGCAAAAAGCTGCTGATGAAGGACAGGGATGCCGATGAGCCTCAAGAACGCTTTGCGCTGCATAAAGTAAACAATATTTACGAGACCTCAGCAAACTTCCTTTTTATGAATGCCAGCGAAATGATAGAAGATAAAATTCAGATTTGTGCGGATTCAGAAGAGATGCGCCGCACCGCCACTGAGCTTTATTGCGAAATGAGCCCGGATGAGAGAAGACAGCTTTTTGCTACATTGTTGCCCAAGGCTCTGGAAAGCCTGAGCGCACAGCACGCCCTGACGATGTAATGCCACCCCATTCTTTCCGTATGCCCTCACGGGTGGGGTGACGGATACTTGTGGTTAATTTTATCATTAAATATCAAACACATACCGTATATTTTTGACATAAGTCAGGAATTTTACTAGTATCGCGTTCGGTTTATAAAGATATAATTACAAAAATAAAGGGTCACACCAATGACGGTTAGAGAAGCAAGAAAAAGTGCGCTGGTAAAAAACGGAATTCCTGAAGACCTGTCGCCAGAGTTAACCAACAGGTTTATGACAGCTACTCTTATTGTATCACGCGCCACAGATTTTGCGATTTCCAAAGCACTTATAAGTGACAGGAAATTGATCGAGAGATTCAGAAGCGGCGATACCGATAAAAGCAGGAGAGTGGAATTGTCGCGCTATGATGTAGAGCAGCTTACACATCGCGCTTTATCACGTATGCCAGAGTGCATTAAAAATCGCGCTGAATATGAGGAAGATTCTAATCTTGTTCGCAATGATGCTATAGCGATTTTCGAAAGCTATGGCTTTGAAAAGCAAATAGAGAAGATTAAAAGCCGCATGCCAAAGGTGCTTAGAGCCGCTTGTGTGATGCCCGAACCTGAAATATAAAGCAAGCCAGACTTTCTGGATAAATCACAAAAACAAACCAAAGCCGCCCATCTGAGGGCGGTTTTTTGTGCCTATACCAATCCACCTATCTCTAACAAAGATCGTATGGATTGCCGCGTCGCATGCGCTCCTCGCAATGACAACACATACATTATAAGGAAAAAACATGACCAGAATAACCGACATTAAAACCACATTCACCGCTGGTGAAGTATCGCCCGAGCTTCTAGGCCGTGGGGATTTGCGCGCCTATGATAACGGGGCGCTATGCTTGCAAAACGTATTCATAAAGCCCACAGGTGGGGTCACGCGGCGCTTTGGTCTGGGGTATGTAGATACCGCAGCAGGCAATGGCAAGCTTATCGCATTCGAGTTCAACGCAGAACAAACCGCTTTATTAGTGATTACTAATGAACAAATAGATGTCTACTCCGGCGGCGTGAAAGAAGCCACACTACAAACACCATGGACACTCGATCAAATCCCGCAAATAGCATGGACGCAAAGCGCGGATACACTGCTCCTCACGCATCCGGACACTCCCCCGAAAAAACTTGTCCGCTCGGCTCTTGGCACATGGAGCCTCAATGACTGGAATTTCTACGTCGAAGACGGCACAAGCTATCAGCCATATTACAAATTCGCAAACAGCCAATCCACATTGACCGCCAGCGGTTTAAGCGGAGATATCACCCTAACCGCCAGCGAAGATGTATTCGCGCAAGGCCATGAAAACACCCGCCTAAGAGTGCAGGGCGTAGATGTCCTGATTACCGATTATGAATCCCCGACAGTGGTCAGCGCCACAGTAATTCCGCGCAAAAACCCCGATTATGACGCGAGCGTTTCAGGCTCGGAAGAATATTTCACCCTGAGCGAAACCACGCCCAATATCGACTGGTTCGAGCAGGCTTTTTCCCCCGTTCGCGGCTATCCGGTGACAGTTGCTTTCCATCAGGATCGCCTCGTTATTGGCGGATCCAGAGATTTGCCCAACCGCATGTGGTTTTCCAAATCCGGCGATTTGATGAACTTTGATCTGGGCGAAGGACTGGACGACGAAGCCATAGAGTTTTCCATACTTTCCGATCAGGTCAACGCCATTCGCGGGGTGTTCTCCTCACGCCACTTGCAGGTCTTTACCAGCGGCGCAGAATGGATGGTCACCGGCAATCCGCTTACTCCGGCTTCGGTGCAAATCCTAAGGCAGACAAGATTTGGCAGCCGCACAGACCGCTATATCCCGCCCGTTAACGTGGATGGAGCGACGCTGTATTGCGCGCGTTCAGGAACCGAGATTTACGAGTACCTCTACACCGATCTGGAGGCAGCTTATACCTCCGGCGATCTTGCGCTGCTCTCGCATCACGTGGTCGAAAAGCCGGTGGATCAGGACTATGACCAGAAAAACCGCCTCTTGTTTATTGTGCGCGATGACGGGAATTTTGCAACTCTCACAGTTTATCGAGCAGAAAGCATTTCCGCATGGACGCAGCATGACACGCAAGGAAACGCCAAATCCGTAGCCGTCGTGGGCGATGATGTTTATATGCTTATCGAGCGCGAAGGCGCCTATTTCATAGAGCAACTGGATGCTGCACTTAATCTGGACAGCGCATTAACGGGTCAGGTCGAAAATGCTGCACTCGTGTGGAGCGGCCTTGATCACCTTGAAGGACAGAGCATTTCCATCGTTGCTGATGGTGCATTAGTGGATCAGAAATTGGTGCAAGGCGGGTCAGTGACCCTGAGTGAGCCAGCCTGCGCGGTGCAGATTGGCCTGCCCTATACGCACAAAATTACACCCCTGCCGCCCAATGAAGTGGCCAAAGTCGGGGGAGCGCGGAAACTTCGGCTCGTAAGGGCGCTGTTCAGGTTAAAGGATACCGCTGCGCTCTCGCTGGATATCGGGCGCGGGCCTAAGGATATAAGCCTCAAACAGTTCGGCAGGGACGATATCCTCGATACCCCTAATCCGGCTGTGAGCGGGGATATCGAAATCCGCGGCCTCGGCTGGCAGGATGGAGGAACCTCGCCGCTTTGGGAAATCGAGCAATCCGCTCCGCTGCCCTTTACGCTGCTGATGGTCTCTACGGAATTAAAAGTGAATGATTAATAGGTTCTGACTCTAACATTAATAACGAAAGGAAATTAAAATGGCTGCAATGACACCAATGCTGCTGACCTACGCCATGAGCGAGGCATCAAACCAGCAGGCAAGCAATAATATGGCGCAGATGCACGCGCTTGAAGAAGCCCAGTCGGCAGATAAAGCCGCGCTGGAAAAAGCAAAAATCCGGCAAGACACCGCCGCCGATGCTAAAAACCGTAAAGCCGCTCTGCGCCGCGCTATAGCCAGCAAAAAAGCAGGCTTCGGAGCGCAAGGGGTTTCCTCATCCGGCGGCTCATCCGAAGCGGTTTTACTGGGCATGATTAAGGATTCAGATGAAGACCGGCTCGAAAGCTACAATGTAAACTCTTTGAAACTCGCCGCGATTAATCAGGATCTGGAGCAGGAAAGGGCGCTCAACGTTCTTCAGCGCACGCAAATGCAAAAGAAAAATAACCTGTCCATGCTTGATAAATTCCTGTAGCTTCACCCCCTCGTGTCAGGCAAATTTGCACAAAAACACGATTATACGCTAAGCTACATCGCGACAGATTATAAATGCAGTAACTATGGGTAAAACGGAGAGTAACCAGATGAAAAATCAATTTGATGACATCGCCGGAGTGCTGGACATCCCAAGCTTTGATAATTTTGATGAAAGCACGATCGAAAAAGACGGGCTGTATTTTGAAGTCAGAAATGCCTCTCAGCCATTGGAAGATAAAAAGAACATCGCCCTTGATGGGATTTCGCGCGAAAGCGGCGTGTCCAATCAGGACTTCTTGTATATGATGCAGGATTTCGCCAATCGCCATGGGCAAGAAATAATCGTGGCAAAAGAAGATAGCCTTATAATGACAGGAGCCGCGGATATTATCGACAAATTCAAAACCGAATTTAAACAGCAGCAATTCTTTTGTGAATATAAATACCCCGAATTACTGGAAGAGTTTTTCAGAGTAATAAGGATTGCCGAAAAAGCAATAAAAGAAAAATCCGCTCAGCCTCAAGAGCTGGTAATGTACTCATAGTTTATAGCCATAATCTCTAAATCACGATCTGTTTAACTACAAATCTTTCTGATATTTATTTTTATCCCCTTGTGTATTCAAGGGGTTACATATGAATGCATAATTCGCTTGTATCATAAAAAATAGCTTTACGATCAGTATCTAAAGTGTTGTAATAATATACGATAAACATAAAACTAAAACAATAGTTGTAATCATGACAGAAAACAATGATTTCAATGAAGTTGCAGGAATAGAAAACCTTCCAAACACAGAGAGGTTCGACGAGGAAACTCTTGATGAGACGGCACGTTATTTCTCAGTCAGGAATTATGGAAGAGCAAAAATACAATCAACTAATATTGCCGAGGCAGATTACCCTTATCTTCCTAGCGGTATATCCAATCAGGATTTCCTCTATACAATGTGCGATTTTGCCAATCGCCACAGTCTGGAAACAATAGTAGCCAAAGGAAGTATTATAATTATAACGGGCAGCGCGGATATTCCAAAGCTTATGAAAAAAGAGTTTGGAGAAACTTTCCTTGTCGAGCCGCGCAACGCAAAACTGTTAAAGTTTTTGCTCAAGGAAGATAAAAGAAGCGCATCTTTAACCAGACAAATAAAGCCGATTGAGCCGAGTTAGCTTTTATCTTTCAGTCGCCGGATACCTGTCCGCGCCTTCCTTTGTCATCCCCGCTAAGCGCAGCGCATGCGGGGATCCGGGAATGCCCGCCATAAAGCTCCGGATGCCCGAATAAATCGGGCATGACAAATAATCATAATTCAACAACAGGAGACACCCAATGACCGAGCACATAAAAATGCCCGATATCACGCCGATTGTGCGTTACAACGCCGATGGAGCTATGACTAGCTACACATACCCATTCCCGATTTTCGCCAGTGAAGATCTGGCCGTGTATCTGGACGGAGCGCGGCATTCCAGCGGTTACACAATTAACGGAGACGGCGAGACAGCGGGCGGAGCAGTGGTTTTTGATAGTGCCCCAATGGCGGGAACAATCATTACCCTCGCGCGTGAACTGCCCATAGAGCGGGTAAGCGATTACATCGAAGGCGGAGATTTTTCTGCCGCCAGCATAAATTCCGAGCTGGATTATATTATCGCAAGCCTGCAACAGGTGAACCGTGCCAATGATCTGATGCTGCGATATAGCGACCATGAAACGCCAGCCAATGTGACTTTGCCTGCCAGAAATGCGCGCGCGAATATGGCTCTGGGCTTTGATGGTGAGGGCAATCCAATAGCGGTACCACTTGAAGGCTCTGTTGCCTCGCCGGATTATACCGCTATCGGTGAGGGTGCAGCCACACGTACGGTTTATGACAAACTAAGCGATATAGCAAGCGTCAAGGATTTCGGCGCAACCGGAGACGGCCTTACCGATGACACGGGCGCGATCATCAATGCTCTGAGCGCAAGCGATGCGGTATTTTTACCCGAAGGAGAATATCTGGTCAGCGCTACAATCACCCTGAAAACGGGGCAGTCTTTATACGGAGCAGGCGCCGCCAGCGTGATTAAAGCAAACTCCAACAATTTCAATGCCTTAGAAGTTACCGAAGACTATGCGCGGATAGCTGATTTACGCATACAAGGCGGGAATATCGGCATAAAGCTATACGGCCTGACCCGCCCCGTGGTGCAAACCTCTATCACCGACGTTACGATTATCGGTGCAAATATCGGGGTGCAGCTCGATGGCGGGGATAACGTGAATTACCCATGCTATTGGAATAATTTCACCCGCGTGCTGGTCGAGCAGCCCGCCACATATGGCTTTCACCTCACCAAAAGCGGCGCAGGCGATACGCCAAACGCCAATAAATTTACCGCCTGCCGCGCCTATTCTCATGGCACTGATACCAGCGGAGCGGGGTTTTATATCGAAGCAGGGCGCTATAATAACGCCTTCATCGATTGTGAAGCCAATGTAGCGCCAAGTGCGCAGGGGTGTTTTATAATCGGCGCTTTAAGCGAGAAAACCCTGCTGATAAACCCCTATGCCGAAAGCTCTAATCAGGTGCCGAATATCAAGCTGGAGGCGGGCTCCACCGAAACCGCCATATATAATCTGCTCTCGATGAGTGACGGGGCGGCGATTTGGGATCTCTCGGGTGGGGAATATACAGCTTATAATGCCGGATATCCGTATAAAAACCGCCTGCAAAGAACCACTGTGACCGATATGAATGCGACCTTGCAGCGCTATGACACGGAATATATTGATACTAGCGGAACTGTCAGCCTAGATCTATCGCATTCGGTGCATCTGGTTTCATCATTTGGCGGCGCGCTGGAAGTGGTTTTACCCAATGCCGGCGAGGCCACCGGCGCTATGATGGTGGTCAAGAAAACCGATGCTTCAGCTAATGTGATAACCATTACCGAAGATGGGGGGAATGGCCCCGACGGCAAAGCCTTTATGCTCGGCGCGCGCTATGATTATGTGATGATGCAATCTAATGGCGCGGTCTGGTATGTGATTGCCTCTAACCGCTCGGCAGGAAATACGCGCTATTTCGATGGCAGCGGGACTTATGATATCGATATGGCGGTCGATACTTATTTGCTCTCAAGCTATGGCGGCGCGATGATTGCAAGGCTGCCCCCCGCCAATGCCGCGCAGGCCATAGGGCGCACAATCACAATCAAAAAGACCGATGGTTCAAGCAATGTGATTAGCGTCACCGAGCAAGGAGGCTCCGGCCCAGATAACTACGCCCAGCCGTTAAACTCCCAATATGCGGCGATAACGGTTGTTTCTGATGGCAGTAAGTGGTTGATCTTGAGTCGGTTTTCTTAATAAAACTAATTGACATAAATTAGTATACGTGAATATGTTACATCCTTCACATTTCATAAAAATAATAGTCTTTATTGATGAGACAACGAGGAGAGCAAAAATGGCAGATAAGAAATATAACACAAGAAGCCGTAAAGATTTCGGCGAAAAAAGCGGTTTGGACAGAACCAAAATTTCTGGCTTATATGTAGAAGAGATGGCTAAAGGCGAATTCAAGGAAGACGCAGCCAGATTTGAGCAGGACGAAGATCTCGCTCCGACTCTTTAGGCTTTTTTACTATAAGTTAAATTTTTCCGTAAAGCCGCCCATTCGGGCGGTTTTTTGTTGCGCATTTTAATGACACTTATTAAATTGCATAAATTAAAGTAAGCAAAGGGTAATATAATGTCGAATAACAAAAACAAACAAAAAGCAGATTTGATCCGTCGCAAGATAGCAAGACATTTTAGTGACACTGTAATTAATGTTCCCAGAGGAGCAGAGGCGGCTTTTACTGAGGCCTTTGGACAAGGAATGTTTGATAACAAAACTGTCGTGATTTTCCCTTATACAGATAAGAGCGAGGAAGTGCTCGATTTAGTGTAAGACATAGCCTGCAATTATCTGACCCTTAAAACACAAGCCGCCCATTCGGGCGGTTTTTTTTATGTTCTGCGCTACAGCTACGGAGCTGTTCCTCGCAGGTGACGCAAAACCCTAAACCCCAAAAACCCTAAAAAACCCAACCAATTCCAACTTATGAAAAGGAGAATAAACCCCATGGAATCGACTGAACAAAAAGTAATACAGCAAGTAAATGAGTTTCTGATCGACGCTGCTGCAACGGCAATTAACTCTTATAAAGGCCACTTAAACAAAATCGAAGAGAATAAGGATAACAGCGGATTCAAAGCCCATCAGGCCGCCTGCAACTCTGCGCTTGTTCACATAAAATCAATTATCAGCATAGCAAAAGAGACCACCCCGCCAAACAATTTAAAAAAGCATAAAAGCGGGATTTCTCAGGAAAATTTGAGCGAGATGATAAGGCGCGCCGAGTCCGGAGTAGAAGAGCTGGAAAAGAAAAGAACAGAAAAGAAAGACAATAAAAACAGAAATACAAACAAAAACAGAAACGGAAACGGAAACGGAAACAGAAACAGAAACGGAAACAGAAACGGAAACAGAAACGGAAACAGAAGATAAAAGCCGGAAAGACCCCCTCATGAAAAAAGAACAACAAATCCCCTCCGTAAAGTTTAAGACCTTCATCTATTTGTGGAACCAAATGCAAGACCGCACCATACCGGATATCCATCTGGAAATGGCCGGTTGGCTGGAAGAGTGCTGGAACGAAGGCGAGCGCCGTATGCTGCTTATGGCCTTTAGAGGCGCCGGAAAAAGCACAATAATCGGGCTGTTCGCAGCCTGGCTGATCTATAAAAACGTCAATATCCGCATAATGGTGCTGGCCGCCGACCAGATGCTGGCAGGCAAGATGGTGCGCAACGTAAAACGCATCATAGAAAGCCACCCCCTGACCATGGGACTAAAGCCTGATAATGCCGACCAATGGGCGTCTGACAGATTTACAGTCAAGCGCAATCTGGAGCTGCGCGACCCTACCATGCTGGCCAAAGGGATAATCTCGAATATTACCGGCAGCCGCGCCGATGTCTTTATTTGCGACGATGTCGAAGTCCCCAATACCTGCGATTCTCCGGGCAAGCGCGAGGATCTGCGCGAGCGTCTGGGAGAAATCCCCTATGTTCTGGTATCGGAAGGCTTGCAGCTCTATGTCGGCACGCCGCACCATTATTACTCGATTTACGCAGATGCGCCGCGGGATGAAATCGGCGAGAAAGAGCCGTTCCTGAAAGATTTTGAACGCCTTAGCGTCCCCGCTTTGGACGAGAACAATGACAGCACATGGCCAGAGGAATTAAGCAATGAGGATATAGAGCAAAAGCGCATCGACGAAGGCCCGAACAAGTTCGACGCCCAGATGATGCTGCGCCCCGTCAACATCATGCAAGGGCGCCTGGATCCTGATTTGCTGAAAAGCTATCGCGGAGAAGCGGAGTATGACCGGATTTATAAAAAGCTCTTTATCGGCGGTTCGGAAATGGCCGGAGCGTCATGCTGGTGGGATCCGTCTTTTGGCAAAACCACCAGCGATGATAGCGTCTGCGCCGTGGTCTATAGCGATCCGGGCGGATATTTCTTTCTCCATGATGTGGTTTATATCAAGGTAGACGAGCATGACGAGCTTGCCGAAGCCGCCCAGCAAGTGGCCATTGTCGCAAAAATCACCAATAAATACTACCTGCCCTCCATTACAATAGAGGCTAACGGGCTGGGCAAATTCCTGCCTAATATGCTCCGCAATGAAATGAACAAGGAAAAGATCCCAACCAGAGTGCGTGGCCTAACCTCTACGCGCCCCAAGGCTTTGCGCATTATTGAGGGCTTTGATGCCCTGATGGCGTCTGGCCGCCTGTACGTGCACGAAAAAGTGCGGGAAACCAATTTTATAATGGAAATGCGCGAATGGCGCCCGTCAAAAAATGGCCACTCTTCCAAAGGTAAGGACGACGCGCTGGACGCAGTGGCAGGCGCTCTTTCGCAACATCCCGACAGGTACGCCCGCGGCTTTCCTGAAGGCTCTTTCAGTTGGCAGCGCGCAAGCTCCACCCACACCGCTAAAGGCGATTGGGAGTTGTAGAGCGCGGGTGACGCAAAACCAACCAAACCAAATAAATTAAGGAAATCAACAACATGACTAAAACAACAATAGACCTGATCTGGTGGATCACAGTAGTAGACATTCCCGCGATGGCCGGATTGCTATGGATGATCCTGCGCCTGCGTGGCGAAACCGCCCGCTCTATAGATGAGCTGGAAGACGCCCTGCACGAGTTCAAACTGGACGTAGCCAAGACCTACGCCTCGCAAGCCGATATGCGCGCCATAGAAAAACGTATCACCCGTCACCTCTTGCGCATCGAATCCAAACTCGACGCTACCGCCCTTAAAACCGAAGGGCTGGCGGGCAAACATTCTAAAGATTAATTCCCGGACTTTCCCAGACTTTAAGGAGTAAAACCATGAACAACCGACCCACACTAACAGCGCTGAATCAAGGCGCAAGCCACGTCATCACCGGCGATCTGGAAGAAAAAACCATGCAGGAATTCTATGATGGAGTAGAAGCCGACATTCTGGCACGTACACTTTGGGGCGAGGCCAGAGGCGAGGGCACGCAAGGCATGCACGCCGTGGCAAACGTAATCCTCAACCGCGTGGCCGTAGCCGAAAAATTTGGCTCTTTCTGGTGGGGCAACGACATCATACAAGTCTGCCAAAAGCCGTATCAGTTCTCGTGCTGGAACCGGGGCGACCCGAATTATAAAAAGCTCCAAAGAGTGGACACCACAAATTTGTACTTCGCCACAGCAAAGCGTATGGCACTAAGAGCGCAGGCTAACACTTTGGAAGATATAACAAAAGGCGCCACGCACTATCACACAAAAAGCATCAAACCCTATTGGGCCAAAGGCAGAAAACCCTGCGCAATCATCGGAAACCACGTCTTTTATTCCATGATCCGGTAATTCTTGAAAAATCAGGGGAAGCCCCGCCGATTTTATTACCCATGCCCTTGTGCATAAAATATATTGTGTTTAAAATCTGCAAAGGACAATATTTTTTCGGCTTTAGGTGGGTGTGTATGTCTTCCGTTTATCTTAATAAATTTTCAGTTTTAGCGTTTTTCATAGTTGCACTTGGCATATCGCCAGCACTCGCAGATTTCGAAGTACCCGGAAGAGCACATGATTCGAGTTACGAAGAAGTTTACACCCCGGTCATGACAACAACATCCATAGTCATTGATGGTGACGAAACTCCGCCTGTAGAACCAAATATTGGTGAAGCAACATATATTAAATACCCCGCTTTAACCTCTTTAGAAGAGCGCGTCGCCCGCCTGCTTTTCGGGATTAAAACCTATATCAGGCCGGAATACGATCATTTCGGACACGAGATTCGCCTTCACATGTCCCGCATAGGGAACCTGAAAATTTACTCGGATCCTGACTATATGCTTGAGCAATTTAGAAACGTAAAAAAGGCAAAAGTGGTGGCCGATTTCTGGAAAAAGCATCTGGAATCAGAAATCGAGGAAATTCAAAAAATCATGGATAATGACGAGACTATCCCCTTAAAAGCGCGAACAGCGTTCCGCCAGAACAAAGCTGCTGTCCGTTCATTTTTAATGAGCCTGAAAGCGTGGATTGACTCAAACGAACAACTGCTGAGAATAATCGCAAAAGAGCGGGAAGACCTCGAAGTTGTGTATCCGGAAATTATCACCTTAACGCCAACCGTGCGGGTGGATTTACACAACGCTCTCTCGGTTCGCACCGCCAGACTGAAGGATATACGCCAGTATCCCCCCTTTACCATCATGGTTTATTAAAGAACTTCGATATTTTCCGTTTGTCAGCGTTACTCGTCGCTGTCGTTCTTCGTCGCTCATGTATAAAGGTGGATTGCCGCACTTTTACCCGCGGCGGTTTATAGCAGCTCTGATCGTATTCGCCAGCAGGCAGGTAATAGTCATCGGCCCGACCCCGCCCGGCACAGGCGTAATAGCTCCCGCCACACCCTGCGCCGCGTCAAAATCAACATCTCCGCAAAGCTTACCGCTTTCCATACGGTTAATCCCCACATCAATCACAACAGCTCCGGGCTTTATCCAATCACCCTTGACCAGCTTTGCCACCCCCGCGGCAGCCACCAGAATATCCGCCCGCGTGCACACCTCCGGCAAATCCCGTGTACGCGAATGAGCCATCGTCACAGTGCAATTCTCCTGCAATAGCAAATGCGCCATCGGCTTGCCAAATAGCAAAGAACGCCCGATCACAAGCGCGTTCATGCCGCTTAAATTCTCCATAACAGATTTAATCAGGATCATCGCCCCTTGAGGAGTACAAGGGATCATCCCGCTATCATGCCCGGCGACAAGTGATCCGACATTCACAAAATTTAGCCCGTCAACATCCTTTTCCGGCGCAATAAGCTGCACCAGCATATCGCTGTTCAGGTGCTTTGGCAGGGGGAGTTGAAGTAAAATACCATCAATTTCAGGATCGGCGTTCAAAGGCTCGATCACGCGGGCGATATCCTCGTTCGAAGCATCGGCAGCAATGCGCCGCTCTATACTGCGAATTCCCACTTTCTCACAGGCCTTGATTTTGTTGCGAACATAGACCTGCGAGGCGGGATCGTCGCCCACTAAAATAGCGGCAAGCCCCGGCTGGTAAGGCAGACAGGCGACCTCTTTTGCAAGGTCGCCACGGAGCTTCGCGGCAATAGGTTTGCCGTCAATTATATTTGTTATGTTCATATCTTACATAAAGAAAAGAGAAACAAACAACCCGCCGATAACCTGCACAAGGATGATTAAAACCAAAGGGCTCATATCAATTCCACCAACAGGGGGAATATATTTGCGCAGATGCTTGTATGCAGGCTCTGTAAAGCGGCTTAAAAGAGCGCTCAGCCTTTGGGCAGCCTCATTCTTTGCATTTACAATATCCAGCGCAATAAGCCAGCTCAAGCCGACTTCCAAAACAATAATCAGGGTGTATAAATACAAAATCGTATAAAGAATACTCCCTATAAAAAATAATGGACCTGATAACCACATAATATCTACCTACCTGTTTGTTGTTCGCAAAATATGAATGATCTCTTTAAGTTATACCGCTTTTATCACTCAAGGTCTAGGGTCAGAACCTATTAATTATATACAATTATTCCACAATTTTAAGGAGATGTTTAACTTTTATGGTATAATGTAAGGACGCAAAAAAGAGGCGGTTTTTAAAAATATGATTGGATTTGACCCCGTAACATTATCATCCTTGTTGATACTGGCAGCATCGAGCGTAGCTGAATGCCCCGATCATGCGCCGACCAAAATCAACGTAATCCCACACACTGCAAAGGTTAAATACGATTATAGCCAGTCGTTAGAGCAGATACAGGCCTATCAGACCGACACTGTCGATCCATATTCTTTTCATGGCAAAACAATCACTCAGGGCTTTATGAAAGGGCAGATCGAACTGCGCCACAAAATGACTCTGGGGAAATCGGAAAATCAGCGTCATGGCTATGGCTGCCTGTGGTACGACACAATTGATATTGAGCTGAATATTGACCCCGAAATCGTGATAGCCAAAGAGCTGTACCGTGACAAATGTATGCGCGATTCTATTATCGAGCATGAGCTGAAACACGTACGTGTGGATCGTGAAGTGGTCAATAAATACGCAAACAGCATCGGCCAGCGTGTATTCACCGCTCTTAAAAGCCGCGGCTTTTCTGTAGGCCCGTTCGAGATTTGGCGCATGGAAGAGGTGCAAGGCAAAATGGAGCGGGTGATAAACCAGATTTTAGAGCTTGAATATAAAAAGCTCGGCATTGAGCGGCAGGAACGCCAACGCGCCGTTGACTCTCTTGAAGAGTATGAAAGCGTGGATGATAAGTGCCCTGGCTTTGAAAAAAAGAAATCAACGCTCTATAAGAATGCGTTCAAAGGCAAGACTTATTAAATTTTTTCGGCTTTAATCCCTCGTTCTCTGGGGAGTATAAGTCCTCTTACCTGACGGGGAGGGAGCTTGTTGCTGTGCCCGCTTTATTCGCCACTACCAGCCGTCAATCCGGCAACTATCTCACGGTTGATATTAATCAAAATATCCAGCTTTGCTTTTTCGGGATTGGCCAGAATATCCATCTCGCGCTTGAATATAAAGTTCGCCAGATTAATGATATTATTGCGCAAAGCGTCGGGCTGGCCGTTTTCCTTCTTTTCCATCGCCGTATCATAAAAAAGCATCCAGATGTTGCGGTTATACTTTAATGTCTCTTCCAGCAAATCGCCGGGGCGCGAATCCCACATTGAAGAGAGCTGCTGAATCATACGATTGGATTTAAGCAAAATCTGCGCCTCAAGCTCCCGCTGGTCGCTCGCGAGATTTTTCGCACTATTATCATAGGCACTTGCAGCGCGGCTGTGAGGATCATTTATAATACTATCAGACACGTTCCAATAACTCCCGTTCATGTTCTATAAGTTCACGCGCAACCTTCATGGCTTTGTAATGTGTGCCGTTAATAATCTGCTCGTTAATCTGCATAAAGAAAATAGAGCTTGACGGCGCGGCCTTCTGGATATCGTGAACCAGATCAAAATATCGCTTGTGATATTCCTTTGGATTTCGCGAGATATACATACACTGGATAAGAAAATAGACTTTCTTGCAAGGCGTATCTGTTTGATCTTCCTGCATAATATCTTTTTCACGAATAATCGGGGCATCACCGGCAATGTGCAGACGCGTACGCTGCGAGCTGTTGGTGATGACGGCTTCGCCGATCAATATTTTTTCCTGAGGTTTTAAGTCAATGACCAGAGCCATAAAGTATTCCTTTAAATTATATCCTGCTTTTTATAACAGGTTAAAACAGGCGAAGGACATCTTCTTGCGTTTGAGATGCCATCGACCATGATGTTGTACTCAGTGTCATCTTGGTTTGCAAGGCCAGAAGGTTCGCTCCTTCTTCATTCAAAGAAGTAATATTAATGGCTTTTCCGCCAGCTTCAAGAGTGCTTATCGTTTCTTGCGTGAAAGCCTGCCGTGTTTGAATGTCTTTAAGGTCGCCGGAAACAGTGAGCCTCAGGCTTTGGGTTTCATCCATAGCGCTTCGAATAATCTCGATCGAATCGGTAATGGAGGAGGGCGTGGCAAAAGACAGATTGTCAAAATTCAAAACAGCCGGAGAAAGGTTTATGCCTTCTGTGATGATGGCGTTGCGCTCACCGCCGCCAAAAGCAGTCTTTAACTCATCGCCGTTTAAAAGATTTATTCCGGCCACTTCGGCATTATTAACAATAGAGATAATGCGGTCTTTTATAGCGCCTAATTGCGTTTCTTGCTCCGCGCCGCTTCCAGCTTTTTGGGCTTCAAGCGCGAGGGATTCCGCCTCTCTGATAATGTCGGTAAGCTCCGTAATCGAGCGGCTGGCTTTTTCCAGAGTTTTGATGGATTGCGAAAGATGGTCTAAAAGCCGGGTTAGCTCACTCGCGCGGCTGCTCAGTGTTTGTGTGCAAAAATCCTGCGCGGCTTGCCTGATGATATCCGCCGTGGCAGATTCTGACACATTGCCGCTTACCGGCGCTGTGTTGTGGATGCGCTCGGCGCCCGTCGTTTTTTGCAAAGACCGTAGATTGTTCTGTAATGCGGAAGTTAGTGTTACGTCAGATGTCATTTTACTCAAGTGTCCTTTCCGGGAGGCTCAGTTTTTAAGCCTTAGATTTCTTCATTAACTCTTGTTATATAATATTATTGTGCCGTTTAACAAAAGTTTAAATCAAAAACATCGATATTTTTTGATTTATAATGGATTTTTAAGTCCTGATCCTGTCACCCATTTTTGTTATCACCGAATTTTTGTATAAGACTATTCCTTGGCCATCCGGTTTTCTATCATACGTATAAAATGATCCAGATCCGGCAGGAAAGGCGCGCTTTCAGGAGATACTTCCCGCGCCGTACGCAGGGTTTTTAAAGCTTCGTCAAACCGCCCTTGTTCGGCAAAAAGCAGTCCCTTGGCGAAATAGGCTTTAGCGATTTGCACGGTAAGCTCGCCTTGCGGGAAATTCTGCTCTTTGGATTTTAACATGGTGATAGCCTCATCATACTCATCCCGGCTCATATAGGCCTCAGCCATAGCAATCACAGAGCCCAGGTCATCAGGCGCCGCTTCGAGCGTTTTTGAAAGAGCTTCCACATCCTCCTGCGTGGCGGGAGTATAAGCCGGAGCCTGAAGCGGTTCTGCGGCTGTGGGAGGCTTTGTAAGATAAACATACAGCCCGCAGCCTAGCAGCGGAAGCAAAAACATAACCGCCAGTCCGGCGCCCATGCGTTCGCGCAAAAACCGGTGAGTGATAAAAAGCGCAATAACACCGCTAATTACGATTGATAAAATGACCCCGGTCATAGTCATCGTCATGTAAAAGCTCCTTAATTAATAATCAGAATTAATAATCAAACCCTCGTTTTTAAAACGCAATGACATAAATAGAGTTTTTATCACCCGCGAGGGAAGGGCGCGCGGGGTGGCCGTCCTTATGTCACCCCTGCACCAAATATCTTAACACATAGCGCAAGATACCACCATGGCGGTAATATTCCAGCTCATCATTTGTGTCAATGCGGCAGGTAAGATCGGCGCTGCGCTCTGAGCCATCGGCATAATTCACGGTGAGTGTTACATCGCCGCCCGGCTTCAGACCCTTTGCAATTCCGGTAATGCTATAACGCTCATCCCCGCATAGATCAAGGGTTTTGCGGTTAGCATCGCTCTTGAATTGCAGCGGCAGCACGCCCATTCCAATCAGGTTAGAGCGGTGTATGCGATCAAATCCCTCTGCGATTACGGCTTTTACCCCCAAAAGCCGAGTGCCTTTAGCCGCCCAGTCGCGCGGCGATCCTGTGCCGTATCCGCTTCCTGCTATAACAATCAAGGGTTGCTCGTCCGCCTGATAGCGCATGGCTGCGTCATAGATGCTCATCTCCTCGCCGCTTGGGATATGCTTTGTAAAGCCCCCTTCGGTTTCAGGCAATATCTGGTTACGTAGGCCGGAATTGGCAAATGTGCCGCGGGTCATTACCTGATCGTTGCCGCGGCGCGAGCCATAGGAGTTAAAGCCCGCTGGCTCGATCTGGCGGGCGCGCAAATATTCTCCGGCTGGAGAGCTTGGCAAAATATCGCCCGCAGGTGAAATCTGCTCGGTAGTTATATTGTCGCCCAATACCAGCAAAGCATATGCGTTGTTAATATTTTCCATTGCGCCTGCTTCCTTGCCCATCCCTGCGAAGAATGGCGGCTTGCGCACATAGGTAGAGCCTTCCTGCCAGCGATAGATATTGTTGCCCCCCGCGGCAGGCTCAGCTTCCTTGTTATCCTCGCCATCCGGCAGCAGCCCTTTATCCGCGCCTGTAGAGCGCCACGCCACCGGCCCTTTGAACAAATCCGCATATTGCTGTGTGAATATTTCGCTGTTCAGGCTCGCGGTTATAGTTCCGGCGATTTCGGCAGCGCTCGGCCAGATGTCCTCGAGATAGATATCCCGCCCCTTTTCATCGGCGCCCAATGCTTCGGTTGTGATATCGACATGCATGGAGCCAGCCAGCGCGTAAGCCACTACCAGCGCGGGGCTAGCCAGATAGCTGTATTTAACCTGCGGGGAAACCCATCCTTCAAAGTTGCGATTACCGGAGAGCACGGAAGCGACGTTCAACTTTCCCTCTTCGATGGCTTTGGCAATGGGTTCGGGCAGCGCACCGGAATTGCCAAAACAGGTGGTGCAACCATAGCCGACCAGATTAAAGCCCAGCGCGTCCAGATCTTCCTGTAATCCCGCTTCGACGAGATATTCGCTTACCACGCGGGAGCCGGGAGCCAGCGAGGTTTTCACCCACGGTTTGACGCTCAGTCCAAAAGCGCGTGCCTTGCGTGCGAGCAATCCGGCGGCCACCATCGCAGAAGGGTTGGATGTGCTCAAGCAGCCGGTAATAGCGGCAATCACTATATCCCCGTGTCCAAGTTTATAATCGGCTCCGGCGACTGGCACGACTGCCTTCTCTTGCGGCTCCAGCTTGTCAAAAGCCTGTGCAGCATTTTTGAGCGCCATGCGCTTGTGCGGCTGGTGAGGGCCGGAGATAGACGGCTCAACACTGCTTAGGTCAAGGTACATGGTTTGGGAGAATTCCGGCTCCGGCGTTTGTGCATCGCGCCACAGCCCTTGCGCTTTTGCGTATTCCTCTACCAGTTTGACGTGGTGATCGTCCCGCCCCGTGAGCTTCAGATAGTTGATCGTTTCCTCATCAATGGGGAAAAATCCGCAGATCGCCCCGTATTCCGGCGCCATATTGCTTATTGTTGCGCGGTCAGGCAGTGAAAGCGCGTCCAGCCCTGCGCCGCAAAATTCCACAAATTTACCGGCCACCCATGACCTGCGCAGCATTTGAGTTACATGCAGGACAAGATCAGTGGCGGTAACGCCTTCTTTCATCCTGCCGGAGATTTTAAGGCCGATAACATCGGGAACAAGCATCGAAACGCTCTGGCCGAGCATGGCCGCCTGAGCTTCGATCCCGCCAACTCCCCAGCCCAGAACGCCCAAAGCATTGACCATAGTAGTATGGGAATCCGTGCCAAGCAGTGTATCGGGATAGATCATGCGCCTTTTGGGGTCGCTCTTTTCGTCCAGCCACACGACTTTTGCGAGATGTTCCAGATTGATCTGGTGGCATATGCCTGTGTCCGGCGGCACGACGCGGAAATTATCAAAGGCCTGCTGCCCCCATTTGAGGAAGGCATAACGCTCCCCGTTGCGCTCGAACTCCCGCGCTACATTGGTCTGGAATGCGCGGGGGCTGCCGAACTCATCTACCATCACGGAATGGTCAATCACCAGATCGACAGGCAATAGCGGGTTAATCTTTTTCGGGTTGCCGCCAAGCTCTGCCATTGCCTCCCGCATCGCGGCAAGATCAACGAGGGCGGGCACTCCGGTAAAGTCCTGCATCAAAATGCGGGCGGGCTTAAAGGCGATTTCATGGGGGGCAGTGGTGGTTTTCTTTGGCCGGTTGGCAAGCTCTATAATGTCTTCCTTTCGCACTGTGCGCCCGTTTTCATGGCGTAACAGATTTTCCAGCAAAATTTTCAGGCAGCAGGGGAGTTTGGAAATATCGCCGGTTTCTTTTTGCGCGGCTTCCAGCGAATAATAGTAATATTTCTCCCCCTCCACGATAAGACTTTTTCTGGTTTTAAGGGAGTTTTTGACGGTTAGTGGCATGCTAAAACCTTTATAAACAAAGCGCTGATAAGCGCGGTAGCGCCCAGATCAGCCAGTGTACAACATAAGTATGGTATGCGTAAGAAGGGATTTCACAAAAATAATAGATCCCGACCCTAATTTGGTCACAATTTTTTGTCATACTGTAAGGAGTGATACGACGGTCTCCGGGAGGTTGTTACAAATTTTATAGGTTTCAGCTTCTTCCTCATTTTTAAATCATTTGCTTACTTACGAAATTCATAACCGCTGCCTCCCTCAGGGCAGCGGTTTTTTCATGTGCTTTCACATCGTACCCGCTATGAAATTATTTTTTTAAATCACTTTATTCGCAAGGGCGCCTCTGCTAGCCTCGAATTCATGAGATTCACTATAAAATATCTTTCTTTATTTTGTGTTTGCCTGATTTTAAGCGGGTGCGGAGCTACCGGACGCTTGCTTGGCAATATTACCATGCTGCCGATCAACGCTTCCAAAGCCGTTGTGCGCGCGGCCTCATATCAGGATGGTGCAGAAATTCCTGCTACAGATATTTCCGGCTATAACGCGATAGAGGCAATGCCTTTGCATCATATTGACTAAAGTAAAAAAAGGGAGATCGGGGAGAAGGGAGCCTCGGCCATCCGGAGGGAGTGTATGTGGGGGAGAGACAGCCGAGGATTACTGGATTTATATTCCTCTTTTTTTGGACTATCAACAAAAAAAGTACTTTTTGTCATATTTTTTAGCTTTTTTTTGGCACTTTTTATATAACTGTTTGAGAACAAACAATTTTGCTTTAACCGTTAATATATATAAAAATACTTATAAGCACGAATTAATTCCTATGTTTATGGCTTTTAGGGCTTATGGGATAATAAAGGCGACAATGTAAGCTAATAATGTAGGCATAATTGTTTTTTAGCGAATCGGTTCTGATCCTAAATAGCTTCTTGTATTCAAATGCTCCTGCCCCTAAAATAGACACCAAAAGCAGGAGATGAGATTAGACAAATGAGCAAAAGAGGCAAAACAGAATTTCAGACAAAACGGCAAAACGCGCAGGAAAATAAAGAGACAACAAGCGAAGTTGACCACATCGATGAACGGCGTTTTTCAAAAGATCTGACACAGTTAATCAAAGAATCCGAGGAACTGCGCCTTGATTACATGCGCCGCCATCAAATGCGTAACTGGGTTTCCCTGAATTTGAGCATTTTGTTTGTGCTGGCCGGAGCCGGTGTTTTCGGCTGGTACTTCATGATGGAAGCGCAAGTTGTTATGCCTTTCTTTGTTCTGATTGCTTCTTTCCTTCCTACGATCTTTCTTAATATCTGGGCGGGGGAGCCGCTCAAGGCCTATGCGCGGGTGCACAAACGCGAGTTTATGCCAAAAATGGCCAAGGCTCTTGGGGGGTTGAGCTATCATCCCTCACGCGGTGTCAGTGCAAAGATGATTAACAAGCTGGCCGTTGTTCCGGCGTATGACCGCTATGATGCCGAAGACTGCTTTATGGGCAATTACAAGGGGATGAAGGTAATTTTATCCGAAGCGCGGCTATACACCAAAGCCCGCAAGGATGCTCCGGTATTTAACGGTTTGTTTGTGCTGCTTGAAGCTCCCGAAGATGTCTTTGAGGGGCACACTATTATCACCTCCAATGATAAAATGGTGAACGCCTATGCGTCAACGCGCTGGAAAACCATGAGTCCTGTAAATGTTATGGTCTCGGAAGCCAGTTGGGACAGGTTTAAAATCTACTCGACAAAACCGGATGCCGCTGCCCACACGGTTAATGAGCGCCTGTTAAAAGAACTGGCCGAGGCCGGAGATGTTTTTGATAAAGCTCCAATTACGGCTGTATTGTTCAAAAAGCGCTATATCTTCATGATGATCCCGCATGATAAGGATATGTTTGAGGCCTCTGGCCTGTTTGTGCCTGTGACAACGCGGGATCAGGCTTTACGCGTTAAAAAAGAAATCGAGCAACTTTTGGAAGTCGTGGATGTATTTGATCTTTATTATTATAATGATGAAGACAAAGAATCTCCCGCTGTCGCTGCTGTGCCGCCTGTAGAAACATCGGCTGACGATGCTGATACTGACGATGCCGATACTGATGCTGGCGATAATTCTGATAATAGGTCCTGACCCTAGGATCCACACATACCATAGAAGGTCTGCATTAAGGTCATAAAGGCTGTTCTATTCTTATTTGCTTTTATGTAGTATTTTGTTAACGATTTTTTGGGTAAAATCTATTTGTTGGATTTTTCTTGATATCGACACCCGTGATATACACTCCAACATATTTTTTATAAGGCCAATCTATATGACTCCTGATCCTGAAAACAAGCTGACCAAAGATCAAGAAGAAGTTTACAGAACAGTTGACATTGTAAATAAACAGCTACAGACGCTGGAGGATTTTATTTCCCGCCGCTTTGATGAGCTTTCGATGGAGATTAACGCTACGTCCCAGCAATTTGATATGGCTGAAGATGTTATTACAAAGCGCTTTTCAGAGATACTGGAAATTTTGGGGGCGATTGGCTATAGCGGGCGGAGCGGTGGTACATCGGCTAATACCGGAGTTGAGCTTGAGGCCGTGATCGAAGATACAGAGAACGCTGCGAACAACATTTTGGATGCTGCGGATCGTATTGCCGAATATGTCAGCGATGAGAAAAACTGGGAAGATAACGAAACCCGCAATGAAATGCGTGAGCGTATCAAAAATGATGTTCAGGAAATCCTTATGGCCTGTACGTTTCAGGATCTCACGGGGCAACGTATCCGCAACACGCTGAATAATCTGCACTCTATTGAGGAGCGTTTAAGCTCTACATTCCAGCGTCTGGGAATTGATGTTATGCCAGAGGAAGACCTTGTAAAACGCCATGTGCGCGAGGCCTCCGACCAAAGCGAGATCGATAATATGTTCGCCTCGGAGAGCAAAAAGCCGACAAGCTCCGCCCCCGTATCTCAAGATGATGTCGACGGCATGTTTGATTAGGGGGTAACGCCCCCCTGTTTTTTGTCATCACCCGAATTTTCATTCAGAAAATTATAGCGTGATCCAGTGATGTTAGGAGTATTTGCTGGATTCCCCTAGGAGTACTGCGTAATCCGGAGAATGACAATGGAGGGTATGACAGGGGTGAGCCAATAAGTTAGTTATGACCAGTAAGAGCTGCATTCACCATATAAGTCGAACGTTTCATACCCATTGTAGCGGCTGCCGCATCGATGGCCTCAAGCTCGCTCGCCTGCAGGGTAATGTTCACCCGCACAGTCTTATCCTGCTCTTTGATAGAGACGATAAACGCAAATCCGTTAGTATAATCCGGTTCTTTGGCAATATCATCCAGAGCAGACGGAGCAGGGATATCCGCTCCATCCTCGCGCAATCCATCTATATGAAAGGCCAATGCCTCAGTGGCCATATCTTTGGCCTCATCAAGCGTTCTTCCTGCGGTCACGCATCCCGGAAAATCCGGAAAGCTAACCCCATAATCACTCTCACTATCTTTGTGCAAAATTGCTACATAATCCATCGCGTTTTCTTCCTTAATACGTTAACACGAGCGTAAGGGATGCAATTCAAAAGTGCAATCCAGAAAACGTGTGTCATCCCCGCTTTATGCGGGGATCTGGGAATATGGAGCGCTCGACTTTCCGGATGCCCGAACACGTCGGGTATGACAGGGGAGATTGCCGCCTCCCCCCATTCGCGCTGTGCTTATAATATGGTTAAGGAATTAGGTGTCTATAAAACGTATGTGTAGGCCGGAAGAAGGACGAGGGCACTTTTTGTCAGAAACAAAGTCTTTCCAAATACCAAAGGAGTTAAAAGTTGGCCATAGCCAATTTATCAAATGTACATGGCTTCCACATTTCCAGTTGTTGTTTTCTTTACTTACATCTCTTTGATCGAAGTAAAAAAAGTACCATCTAGAAAAATCGTTATTATAAAATAGGTGACCAGCAGAAATTTTTCTGTCTTCGAACATTTGGGTGATTTTATTAACAGATTTCTTTGTATTTGGTTTGAAACTGCCGACACCATTATTTGCTATAGCTTTATGGTCTAATTCATTTAGTCTTAGGTGTTCAGGCTCAAACGTATCATAGTGTGACATGCAGTTTATACGAGCTTTTCCATAGGTTGCAGAAAAGACAAGTTTAGAGAAGTCTCGTTTTGATATAATTGTGTCTTTGCAGTGTTTTTTTAGTTCTTTTTTACTGTCTATAAGGAAGATTCTATGAAAGTTTCTGGTTTGGTTTTCGTCGTGCATGCTATCACTCATCACCCATTTTTTGTTTCGTCATTGCGAGCCTAGGCGAAGCAATCCAAAAGTGCAACGATGAATAGATTGCCGCGTCGGACGTTCGTCCTCCTCGCAATGACAACTATGATCAATCATCACCCATCTTCAGCGCAGCGATGAAGGCGCTTTGGGGGATGTCGACGTTCCCGTACTGGCGCATTTTGGCCTTACCTTTTTTCTGCTTTTCCAGCAGCTTTTTCTTGCGCGTAATATCCCCGCCATAGCACTTTGCCGTCACGTCTTTACGCAGAGCCGAGACATTCTCCCGCGCGATCACCTTTCCGCCAATCGCGGCCTGAATAGCAATCTTGAACATCTGGCGCGGTATTAACGTCTTCAAACGCTCGCACATTTGCCGCCCACGCCCTTCCGCAGTTGTGCGGTGCACAATCATCGCCAGCGCGTCCACAGGCTCCTCATTGACCCTTATTTCGAGCTTAACGAGGTCATTCTCGCCATAACCATCCAGCTCATAGTCAAAACTCGCATATCCTTTGGACAAGCTCTTCAAGCGGTCATAAAAATCAAACACCACCTCGTTCAAAGGCAAGCGGTAAACCAGCATCGCCCGCCCGCCAACATAGGTAAGGTCTATCTGTACGCCTCTACGATCCTGACAAAGTTGCAACAAGCTGCCCAGAAATTCGTCCGGCACAAGGATGGTGGCCTTGATCCATGGCTCTTCAATGGTTTTGATCTTGACCACATCGGGCATGTCCACAGGGTTATAAAGCTCTATATTCTCGCCATTGGTCAGGTTGATTTTGTAAACAACGCTCGGCGCAGTGGGGATCAGATCAAGGTCAAATTCGCGCTCGAGGCGCTCTTGTATGATCTCCATATGCAAAAGGCCGAGGAACCCGCATCGAAAGCCAAGTCCCAGAGCTTGCGAGCTTTCCGCTTCGTAA
Organism: Alphaproteobacteria bacterium; assembly: GCA_018399685.1. GTDB lineage: Bacteria > Pseudomonadota > Alphaproteobacteria > Micavibrionales > Micavibrionaceae > UBA1672. Next base: position 38,348 of record JAGYOK010000006.1, read on the forward strand.
TGCAGGCTCGCATCATTCAGGCGGATTTTGCCCAAAGACTCACGCAGCTTTTCAAACTCGCTGGCATCAGCCGGATAAAACGAGCAAAACACCATCGGAATAGAGGGTTTAAAGCCGGGGAGCTTCACGGCGCAAGGGGTCTTGTCATCGGTGATCGTGTCACCAACATTCGTCTCGGATATATCTTTAATCGAAGCGGTGATAAAGCCCATCTCGCCGGGGCCGAGCTCTGGCAGCTCAACCTTTTTGGGGGTAAACATACCCACATGGTCGATCTCGCGCTTGGCGCCATTGCTCATAAAACGGATCTTCTGGCCTTTTTTCAGCGTGCCGTCGATCACACGTACAAGCACCACAACGCCAAGATAAATGTCGTACCAGCTATCCACCAGCAAAGCTTTGGTCGGCTTTGTAATATCGCCCTCTTCAGGGCAGGGCAGGCGGGTGACAATCGCCTCGAGCAATTCATCAATCCCTGCGCCGGTCTTGGCCGAAGTTAGTATAGCATCATCGGCAGGCAAGCCGATTACATCTTCTATCTGGCTTTTGGCATTTTCGGGATCGGCCGCAGGAAGGTCGATTTTGTTAATCACCGGAACGATCTCGTGATCGTTATCCATCGCCTGATATACATTGGCCAGCGTCTGCGCCTCCACCCCTTGCGTGGAATCCACCACCAGCAGCGAGCCTTCGCATGATGCCAGCGAGCGGGAAACCTCATAGGAAAAGTCCACATGGCCGGGCGTGTCCATCAAATTAAGCTGGTACTCGATCCCGTCTTTGGCAGTATAGGCAAGGCGCACAGTCTGCGCTTTGATCGTAATGCCGCGCTCACGCTCAATATCTGTATTATCGAGCACTTGCTCGCTCATCTCGCGCTCTTCCAGCCCGCCACAAGTCTGGATCAACCGGTCGGCAAGAGTACTCTTCCCATGATCGATATGGGCAATAATTGCGAAATTGCGAATATGTTCAAGCTTTTGCGTCATTTGGTCTCTTTTATTTCGCCGAACAATGCCTGCGCATTGCTTCGGTCATGGGCAATAATGGCAAAGTTTCGTATGTGCTTTAAGTCTTTTGTCATGGCAGGGAAGATACGGATTTTATTGAGATACAGCAATCAAAAAATGAACGGATAATAAGAGGGCTTTTTGTTTGCCACGAAATTGTGTAAAGATTAAGTATAAATATGTATGAGGAACAACTTATGAGCACTCCAAAAAAACAAACAAAAAAGAAGCAAAAAGCGCATGAGCCGGAATTGTTTGAAAAATCCTATCTGCCATCAGAGGAAGAGGGGAAAAAGCCGCCTTATATATTCCTCGCGCTGATTGCCTTTGTTATCCTGACTTTTATATGGAAGGGGATGGCCACGAAAGATGCAGATGAGGCCGCCCGCAGTAGCGTGCCCAATATCTCTCAAAACGAGGTCGCCAAACCCGTTGATATGATGAAGTAGAATTAGGGGGATATTTGCGCGGCAATGCTGCGCTGCGCAAAAAGAAAGGCAGGCGGGAGTTATCGCCTGCACTTAAATAAAATAGGAGTGTTAATTTCTATATGGTCTAGTCGCTCTCAACCCTTACATTCCGAATGTATCGAATGTGTGCTGAGCATCCGGTGTAGCGACTGCTGCATCGTTGCTGGCAGCTCCACAAACAGACTCGAACAAGCTGGAAATTGGTGCAGCGCCATGCTGTGTCATTTCCATTGTGTGGCTGGCGAGCAGATTAAATGAACCCGTTAAATTTCTCATGTCTTCACTCCTTATTTGTTTTTTATCTTTAAAACTAAATCCTCGCCTGCTTATACGCAGATCTCATTATTTAGTCCCTGTGCAGGATAAGGGGGATATAGTGGCCTTCCTTGGCGTCTCCCGTTTCCTCATCTAGCAAAACTGCTAATATCTGGTGGGCATTGTGCATATGCTTCGAAACTGATTTGTCTAAAGGCATACCAAAATCACGTACCATTCCACCGTCTAAAATAAAGTCTAACTTGTTGGTTTCTAAATCAAATTCTAACCATGACAAGTCGTTTTTAAAAACTTTATTATGAAAGAGAATAACTCTTCCGTCATCATTTATAGCGACTTCAACCTTAAACGGACTATCATCTGTAACACCATAAACAAAGTCAGTCAGGTTCCCAACTGGAGGCCTATGATTGTCTTGTGCTACATATTCGTTTGTCATCCCGTTTATTTATTCTCTATCCTTAACAATATTATATAATGTCCAGCTAAAAAAAGCCCGTTTTTTTTACACTTTTTTTTATATTAATTTACGGTTTTTGTTATTTGCGGAGCCTTGATTTTCAAAGGAACAATAACGCCGTCAATCGACTTACCATCTTCAGTCCTGATAATATACAAATCCTGCTCTTTGGCAATATAGGGACGCACCAGCCATTGAATTCTTACACCTAAATCCAGACGTTGCCGGTCGTTCGTAATCACGGTAATCCGGCATGTATCGGGGTCATATTCAAGATGATCGATTGTGCAGCCCAGCTCCGGCCCGTGGAAAATATAGTTTATGCCGTTTTTATGGTCACAAAAAATATCAAGATCATCCGGGTTTTCAAACAGCTTCGAGCGCCCGGATCCATATCCGGTGCCCCAATCATCGCCCATGCTCTTTGGTGAAGAGGGGGCGGAGCTGTTGTTTTTCTCTTTGTCTGACATCATAAGGTTTGCCATAAATGGCTCATTATTAGAGCGTTCAGGGGAAGTATATCCTGTAACACTTAATAAAATCATAACATTAACCTTGTTATATGGGAAGACTTGAGCGTCGATGATTTACATACCATCGGTTCCGGTAGCATCAAGCTGGTTTGATTGCTGCCCTGCAATAAGTTTTTCGACAAATCCCTGACCGACTTCATAGCGAACCTTGATAGCATTTTCACCCAGATCGACACCATTGATTTTATTGATGGTAACAACGCCGGGGTAGGAAAGATCATTAGGAACGTTTTTCCCGCTACCGGACATGTTTGCAACGATTTCATCATGATTTCTGGCAATAAGCTCGCCTTGAATGTGTTCATCAATTTTTGTTTTAATCGCATCCCTGATCTCGGGAGAAACCTTCAGAACTTCACCTTTTTCAGGCAATTTAATGAGGTTACCGTTTACAACAGTCAGCTTGCCGCCATCCGCAGCCTGTTTTCTGATTTCGCCATCAGGGTAATCAAGAACAATGTTTTTGACAACGTTGCCATGAGAATCTTTGATAAGCAGACCTTTATTATCGTTCGATGTTTCGCTTTTGTTGTAATCATCCGCTGTGCCCTGTCTAGGCAGAGAGCTCGGAACAGTTCTTCCGCTACCTTGACCGGAATAATAATTGCCCATTCTTGCGTCTGCGGCTTTCACCATTTCTGTGCCGGTCTCGCCAGAGCGGTGCAGAAGGTAGCCAACCATACCAATTATAAGGCCCCATTTAACAACGCCGGGCATCTGGCCGCCGAAGAACATACTGTTAACCGTATTAAGTGCGAGCAAGCCACCAAAGCCAATAGCAACCTGTTCGGTCACGTTGAGAATGTTGCGCTCTTTTTGGGTTTTGGCATTCATTTTCATGTCGTGCCACCCGTCAGTGAATTTACTGACACCGTTAAAGACAGTGTTTATGCCGGTTGATATAGCGCTTTTCCCACCGTATGGATCACCGCCAAACGTTTGATTTAAAATGCCGTATTCACCGCCAAGCATCTCATCGGCATGGTAATGACTAAAAGCGGGATTACTTTGCAACGTAGAAATTCGCTTGTCTGTATCAATGGCAGCTTCTTTTAAAATACCGCCAGCCTCTTTAGAGCCTTCTTTGATAACGTCAAGATTTGTTTGGATATCTTTAAGAAGTGCTTTCGCCGTATCGGCATCAGAGGCTGTTTTAAGGGCATCAACCTCTTTTTGCAGAGTTTCGATATTATCAAGATTTGGCTTCACGTCGCCGTGAATATCTTTAATCACGCTTTGAAAGCTTCTTAAAGCCTCAAAGCCCGGAAGAACGTTCATCTCTCGAATGCTGCTAACAACATTTGCCAGATCATTTTGGCCTTTTTCTATAAAGCCATCGACAGCGTCAATAGCCAGCTTGTCATTGATTTTCAAAAGCGTGATAAGCTCACCAACACCGGTGCTCTCTCCCGGCATTGTAGTCGCATAATTATTGATTTTCTGAAGCTCTCTTTTTGCTTCTTCAAGCATCCTTTGTGCCTCGTCCTTTTCAGAGGCCAATGGATCAACCGGCTTTGGCGGAGGAGGAGGCGCTGCTGGTTGTGTAGTGTCACCCTGTTGTGTAGTGTCACCCTGCGCTACTGGCTGCTGTGTAGTGGTGTTTGGTGGCGCAGGTTGTCCGGGAATAGTGCCAGTTGCCACTTGCGGATTTTCGGTAGACGCTGGTTGAAGCATTCTGTGTGAAGCTACTGCCAAAGAAGTGAACATAGGGAAAAGCAGTTTGTTTTTACTCATACCGAGATCTTCGGCCAGCGCCAGTGTTACTGCTGTAGCTTTATCCTGAGTTAATACTTCTCCTTTATCAGCCATCTTGCCGATAGCTTCACTGAAACCTTTCAGCTCGGCAATCTTCTTACGTTCAAAGATATCAAAAGAATCATTTTTAATAGTTCTTTTCTCTTTTTTATCGAGGTCTTCATCAAGATCTTTTTTTACGGTCTTCTCCCATTTGGGGAGAGCCTCAACGAGATTGCCCTCGTGCTTTTTTATGTAGTTTTCCAAGTGGTCAAGCACAGGTTCGGACATGCCCTCCCGGTTCATACCCTGGAGGAGAGCATCAATAACCTTATGAAATTCTCTAGGATCTTTTGCCATAAGATATCAACCTGTTATCACCTAAATAAACTGTTATTATAATTATACTTAATAAAATAGTACCGGAAATGGAGAGCGTCTGTCAAACTTTTTCATAAATAACTAAATTTGCAAATTCACAAAATCCGGGGTTTTAGCCAAATCTGTTTGAGCGCTGTTTTTCTGCGCCCCATCATTGCCAGTAGCAGCTATAAGGGTTCCGGTAGCCTTGTTAGCAAAATGATTGTTCAAGGTGCTTGTGTCAAGGTGCGCACTCTCAAAAGCTTTCTTCATCGCTGTTTTTAAAAGATTGTCTGTATCGTCCGGTTTTTCTGATGTGCTGCCCTCAAGCTCTTTTTTCCACTTCGGCGTGTCGTCAGGCTCTCCTTCAAGCGTCTTTTTCCACTCCGGTGTGTCGTCCCCGAATGTTTTTTCCAGTTTATTCGAAGCTGCGGAAAAAGGAGTTGATATTACTTCAAACAAGGTGTCGTAAGATTTCCCTTCCGCACGGGCAGCTTCATCAAATTCTTTACCGGGGACAATTTCATTATCAAATTTATCTATAAGGGAAAATGTATAAGGATCGACTAGATCTCTAACCAAGCTGGCATCGAAGTCGTTCCCTATCTGTCCCAATAAATTTTTCCCGAATGTAAGCGGGTCATCCCGATCACCTTCATCTGCGGCCGCGTAACTAATAGTGGAGCCTACAGCGTGCCCCAATGAATACACACCGGTTCCAATTATTCCTGCGCCATATGTAGCAGCTTTACTGAACCATATAGCCGGCGTTGCTGTATCCCGCGCCCACTTGCCAGCTGTAATTACACCCCATTCTACGGGGTTTGCCTGATCGTCGCTGTCTGTACGCATGTAATTAATACCCGCCAGGCCAGTATTTGCAGTCGCATATGCTGCAAAGGGCATCATAAGATGCCATGTTTTGACTTCGACAGGGAATTTTATCAGAGCATTGTTCCAATTCGCCGGGTTAAGCAGGGACATACCTGAATTTCTGTAGACAAAACGAAGGGGTGTATACCTGTCAAATTCGGCTGTATAGGACTTTTTCCCCAGATTACTCATATAACGATCGCCGACATACTTGCCGCCTTTGTCCAACAGCTCTTTATTATCAAGATTATCTTTAATCTTTCTACCCATTGCCCAGTCAAGATAATGGCTTCTGGCGCCCCTTATACGTTGCCACATCAAGTCGGTAGCAGGACTGGACATTCCCCCGAAACTTGTAACGTAATTCCAGGTCTTGCCTAAATAAGGAGTATAACTAAGGGGGTTAACAGCATCTTTCCATGTGATAGAACTAGCCCCTTTATCAACTTTGTTTATCAGGTTGTAAAGTGCCGGATCAGCACCAAATTTGTCGGCCATATATCGCTGACTACCGGGCCAGGAACCATCATATGTAAAAACAGCGGCTTCTTTAATATTCTCGACAGCACGAATGTCATAAGGGTTGTCCAGGCTTTTTATAATCTCGTCCATTGCGGATGAAAACTCATCGGGCATTGTTTTTAAGACATGCTCACCTTCCATCATTTTCATAATTTTTACAATTTGAACTGCGGTGGTTTCGCCAGGACCTCCAAATTTAATAAAGTTTTTAAAAGCAGCTTTAAAGTTTCTTAAATCACCGGTACCACCCCAAGTGACCCCTCCGGAGCCTTCCGGATTCAATTGTTTTATAAACAGATTGAAGGGGCTCAATAATTTTGCTCCCAAATTTCCTTCATCCCCTTTGGGCAGAGGTTTTACACGAGTTTGATTGTTATAGGCGTGGGTAAGTCTTTCCTCAAGATCATGCTTAACACGCCAAAGAACATTGTCGCCAAGCATAACGTTGCCTTTTTTATCACGGGCAAATCCGCCCTCCGCAGCATCTGCAAGTTGCTTACCAAATCTGCGTTCGTAATAAGAGCTCCCAACGCGCTCCCCGATTCCGCTATCAATAATCGCATTCAGGGTTTCTGATCCTTTTGTACGAATACTAAGCGTATTTCCGTCAGCATTTTTGATGGTTTTATCTATTTGTATCTGAATAGTTTCCATCAAACCTTTGTTAGCTTCCGGATTCAAAGCATATTCAACGCGCTCAATATTGTCATTGGCCCATTCAAGCAAACGTGCTTTTTGAAGATGATCCATACCGTTTTTAAATGAATATTTTTTTGTCTCATTAACAACCGGTACGATTTTCTCAAAATCTTCACGCATTTTGAGTAGCTCGTCATGAAACGATTTAAGAGAATCTCTGTAGCCAGACTGGTTAGCCTTACTGGTGAAAACCTCATGCATTTTCCTGACGACATTATCATGCGTAATTACTTCACCTTCGTACTCTCCCTTTCTGGAAAAAGCATGGGTAACTTTCTTCAGCTCGCTTTGGAGATCAACAAACTTATCAAGCGCCCCAGTTTCTTTTAATGCATTGTCAAAATCCTTGATGCGGGGTCGCATATGTATTCTGCTAATCCCAAAATTGGGAAGATGGAGAGGCACGCCGCGGTCATTTTCCCTTATAGCTTTAAGGAAATTAGGTGCTTCCATAATATTGGCGGCATAGCTTCTCCACGCACCAAACGTATTTTGGTACCATTCGCGCTCTGCAAGAAGTTTTGCCGAATTATCCCCGGAAGAAAAACTGTTAAAGACTTTGGAAATACCAGTTTTAAGAACATCTAGAGTTGATTTATTACCACCATCATCCGCCACCTTAGCAGCAGTGCTGGCGGCGTCATCAGCAATATCCGCTCCCGGTGTTGCCCCGGATTTCACAGATGGCTTGGCTTCGATATTGGCCATTTTCTGGCTTAGTTCTTCACGAGCCAGCTTATCTATTTCTGCCCCGTCCAGACTCTTTCCTGCGGCTTTTAATTCTGCACTAATATTGTTTCTATAACTTTTAAGTAATTCTTCTCTGGTTTTAAATCCCTCAAGAGATTCTTCAACCACATCTTTCATGAAGCGGACTTTGCTGATGTCCTCAACCGCCTCATCTTTTACTATCAATCCGGCATCATCGGCCAGCTTGGTAAGCATGTTGTCAAGGTCGCTTTTTGTGAAAACTTCAGAACCATTCAATTTAAGAGCAAGCTCATCGCCAAACTTGTCGAAGACGGCCAGCCTCTTTCCGCTTAGAAGGAATTTCATAGCGTTACTATCAAAAAAATCTTTAGCAGCCGGAGACAGTTTTACATCATGGGATTCTTTAAGCTTTTTAATGAAATCGGGAAAAGATTCGTCAAGGTTTCCCTTACTGGTTCTGACAAAATCATCAAGATGCTTGGCTATCGCTGTGTCCAGCACGTCGTCGCCGGAGGATCCAATCATCCCCTTAAACATTTTTACAAGACTGTTAGGATTTGCCATAACACATCAACCCATTTATCACGAATACAATTATTATAATTATAAATTAACTACATAGTACCGGAAATGGCGGCTGTTTGTCAAATTTAATTACATATATAACTACTGGGGCAGGAGGTAAAGGGAAGGGTCTTTTCTTACTTCTGCATCAGGGGTTTGAGTATTGGTCTGCCCGGATGGATCCGCAGGTATGACAGTATTCAGCCCACGGTTGTTGAATTCGTTTCTTCTTAGGGGGTCTTCGCCAAGATTTGGCTGGTCTTTTGATGAGCTTTGGGACGCACCTTTTACTTTGCCAAAATCACTATTAATGTTAGGTTTATTGGCCGCTTCTGCTTTTTCTTTTTCCAGTAAAGCCTTGAGGTTATTGGTTGTATCTCCAACACCAGACATTTCCTTCACAACCTTATTTGCATCATCTTCTTTTTCCTGCGTTTCACCTTTGCCTGCACTGTAACTGAGGTAAGAAGCAAGACCAAAGCCGGGGATTTCCATCCATGGATTTCTTAAAGGATCTGTAAAATGAACGCCTCTGGCTGCACCAACGCGCGCGCCTTCTATAATATTCCCCAGATACGACCCTGTGTTTGTGTATTGAACCTTATTGGCAAGGTGCAAAGCATCTTCGGCTTTATAGGTTTTCAGTCCCAAACGTTCGGCGACCTTGTTAACTCCCTCATCAAGCTTCTCTTGGATGGCGTCAAGCTTTTTCGTTTTAGCTGTTTCAGAGAGGCCTTTTGCTTCTATTTTTTGCACTTTTCTAGAGAATTTTTCCCCGACATAAGCATCCAGATCCGCTTGTTTATTGGCCGTGCCGCCTGTACTGGGATCAATTTTTCGATGAAGATTATCAATCACAGTATCACCTTTTTTGCCGTGCAATACATCATCCGCTTTTTGCAATTTTTTTTGTGATTTTTCCATAAGATCAGCCGCGGCTCGGCCGGTTTCCCCTGCGCTTTTTGTGGTCAGCTTTTTAGATTTTTTAATCAACTCAATAGCGTCATCAACATGGGTGACGGTTTTTGTATATTCAAGAGATTTTGTACCGCGAGCAAGAAATTCCGCGCCCGGTATTTTATTCATTAAGGGTATTTTGCTGGGTAGCGCGAAATATTTGGCATTTTTCAAGCTGCCAAGAACAGCTCCCATTCCTCCAGCGCTTCCAACAAACATAACTGTGTCGCCAACACCTGTGCCGATCCCTTTTAAAACAAACTCGGTATTGGCATGCGGGTTCTTCGTTACGCCATCTTTCAGATACAGACTTGTTGGCTCAACAAATTCAATTTTCTTAACAGCGGCTTCCGTAAGGGACATAAAGCCGCCCTTATCTTCCCAAGCTTTCCAGGCAGCTTCTTCACCCCATATACCTGTAGTCGTTGCATTAAATAATGCTGCGCCCGGATCGTATGTAAGAGCTGTGGCAATATCAAGAACTATGGTTCCGCAAGAAGCGGCTGATTCAACGACGCCTTCTGCAAGCAGCCCCATGCTGCGCCCGAAGTTTTTCAAAGGATCTTCGGCTATATAGGCGGGAACGGTTTTTACGCCGTTTACAACTTTGTCGCCAAACTCACCGAGTTTTTCCCCGGTTGAGCGTGTATCAAGATGTTTTTTGATTTCTTCGATATCAGGGTTACCGGTTTGAGCGCCAACATTCGCTCCCCAGCCAGCATTTTCTTTAGCAAGGTCGAAAGTCTGGTTTTTTTGTTGCTCGGTTTCTGACATTAACCATTCCTAAGTTATCATCCCCTCGCCAGCGGTAGCCTTTTATATGCTGCCATTAAGCCCTGACCTAGCCAATATCCAGTGTTGGGTAGTTGTGATTTTCTGTCATGGCAAGATTTCTTGCCGGTACAGGTCCGGCGTTGTTCGAGCCAAGACTGGAATTTAGTACCTCATCAGGGATGACAACTCCGCTTCCGCGCATATTGGAAATACTGTTACCTGCTTTTTCAACACCCAGTTTGTCGAGCGTGAATTCTTTTATCGTATCCCAGTTAATAGCAGTAAAGGCTATAAGAGACATGCCAAGGAACGGGCCGGTAAAGTTGGTCCCACTAAATTTTTTGAATATCAATGAAAGAAGACCTGCGCCAGTTGCGGCCGCAGCAGACCCCTTCCAGTTAATACCGTCGTCATTCTTATCGCCCATAAGCATCTCTGCGACGCGATCCGTGATGCCGTCATTTTTCTTGCCCGGATCACCGCCCATTATGCCACCAGTGATATCGCCAACTTTCTGTCTCAGGCTTTTATCTTCCGAACCGTTTTCTCCTAAAATTGGAGATAAACGACCCACATCTTTTCCCTCAACATTCTTTCCAGTAGCAATCGTATACGCATCATCAATTCTGTCCCCAGTCCAGGCGAAGGCCGTTCCAATACCGCCGAAGGCGGCCTTGCTGGCGCTTTTGGTTCCGTCCCACGCGCCTTTAATATCCAAGTCATCTTTTTGACCGTCACCATCCGCATCTGTATAGGCATTTTCTTTCCACGCGCGGCTTATTTTCCCCCTGAGGGCATAAATCGAGCTGCCGACTGCGCCAGTAAACATTAAAGGTAAAAACAAACCCATGACTATAGCCCTCCCTTGCTTGAAGTAAGAGAAGGTGGCGTATTTTTAGAGCCATATGTGCGAGGAATATTAAACATTCCGCTTTCCTTTTATCACCTTTATTATAGCACGCTTTTACGCGCTTTTTTATATCTAGTTATTAGCATTATAAAATATGTAAAGCAATAAATGCAAGTTTTTAATGCTTATTCAAACGGATGAAATAGATTGATACCGCTATCGGATAAGCCGTCAAAGCTATTTATATCACAAAACCCGGCATATCCGCGAGTTTTTTGTCATAAGACAGTGCTTTACTATTTTTGGAGCTATGGCGGTTTTAGTGATTAAAGTGACGCAAGCCGGTAAAGACCATAGCCAGACCACGCTCATTGGCAGCATCAATTACCTCCTGATCGCGGATAGAGCCACCGGGTTGGATAATCGCTGTAACTCCGGCATCCGCAGCCGTTATCAGGCCATCGGCAAACGGGAAGAATGCATCAGAGGCAACAACCGAGCCAGTGGTCAAAGGCTCATCCCATCCGGCATCTTTTGCGGCTTTTTGTGCTTTCAAGACGGCTATGCGGCAGGAATCAACCCGGCTCATCTGTCCGGCTCCAATACCGACTGTCGCGCGGTCTTTCGCATAAACGATAGCATTGGACTTCACATGCTTGGCAACAGCAAAGGCAAAAAGCAGGTCGTCCATCTCTCTTTGTGTAGGTTCACGGTCTGTTACCGTGCGTAAATTTTCCTCATCAATCAGCAGGCTATCAGCATCCTGAACCAGCAATCCGCCCGCAATGCGTTTTATAATGCGCGAGCGTTGTTGCTCACGATCTGGCATGGTTCCTGTTTCAAGCACACGGATGTTGCTTTTACGATTCAAGGCATCAAACGCATCTTCTTCAATGGAAGGAGCAATAATAACCTCGACAAAGCGCTCCACTATTGTTGCGGCAAGCTCTCCGGTAAGAGGGCGGTTCAGCGCAATAATCCCGCCAAACGCGCTTTCCTGATCGCAAAAAAGAGCCTGTTTATAAGCATCTAATACATTGTTGCCAACAGCTACACCGCATGGGTTTGAATGTTTTATAATGGCCACGGCAGGATCATCAAATTCGAAAACCAGTTCAAATGCTGCATCGGTATCCGCCAGATTATTGTAGGAAAGTTCCTTACCTTGCCTTTGCCTGGCAAGAGCCGCACCCGGGCGGGGCGCTGAATCATCACTCAAATAAAGAGCAGCACTCTGATGAGGGTTTTCGCCATAGCGCAATTTTTGCTTTAACGTGCCGGAAAAGCTGATCCGACGGGGTGTTGCCTCATCATTTTGCGCGGCAAGCCAGCCAGAGATGGAAGAATCATATGTTGCAGTCAGGGAAAACGCTGTAAGAGCAAGGTCTTGGCGAGTTTTATAGGTAATGGCGCCGTCATTTTCTTCCATTTCCTTGATGATGTACTCATAATCCTGAGGGTCTGTAACCACGGCAACATGCTCATGATTTTTGGCAGAAGCCCGGATCATCGCCGGCCCGCCAATATCTATATTCTCGATACATTCCTGAAAAGGCTTACCGCTTTGTATAGTTTCGACAAACGGATAAAGGTTGACCACCACCATATCTATTGGGGCAATATCGTGTTCACGCATCACAGCAATATGATCTTCGTTGTCATGCTTGCCCAAAATTCCGCCATGGATCTTAGGGTGCAGCGTCTTTACACGTCCTTCCATAATCTCTGGGAAGCCTGTGTGACTGGACACGTCTTTTACAGTAATACCGGCCTCGGTAAGGGCTTTGGCAGTCCCGCCGGTTGAAAGAATTTCCACGCCATGCCCGCTCAATTTTCTGGCAAAGGCTTCAATCCCTAATTTATCGGATACGGAAATAAGGGCGCGTTTGATCTTCTTTGTTTTCGGATCATTAATTACTGTGTCATTCATGATAATAAAGCATTCTTAAATTAGTGTAAGGATATATTGAAATATGGTTGATAAATAGTCAGTCAATGCGGCTTTTATAAACGTAAAAAACCTATCCTGCAAATCTTCTTCAAACCAGACAAAAAATATATTTTAAAAGTTCTAGCCTGTTGCGACGGCAGGCGTTTTTACTTCACAGTGAACACTACCGGTTTTTGTGTATAATCCACGCACTTCCGGAACAATTTTAAGGTCTTCCGTAATCCCCAAAACAGTTTCAGCACCACCAAGGAAGAAAAACCCGTCATCCGCCATTTGTTTGCTCGCACGCTCCATAATGTCTTTTTTCGTGGGTTGGTCAAAATAAATCAGAACATTTCTGCAAAAAATAATATCGAATTTTCCAAGATTGCTCATCCCGTCTAGCAGGTTAAAATATTTAAAATTAACCATCTTTTTGATTTCATCTTTTATAATCCATTTATCACCATCCTGAATAAAGTATTTCATCAAAAGCGTAATGGGCAAGCCGCGCTGTACTTCGAACTGCGAGTAAATCCCGTCTTTTGCTTGCGCCAGAATTTCATGTGAAATATCTGTAGCAGAAATAGAAAATCGCCAATCCGGCATTTTTGCAGCTTCTTCTTTCAAAAGCATGGCCAAAGAGTATGGCTCCTGTCCGCTTGATGCGGCAGCACACCAAATCTTCAGATGCTTGGAGCTATTAGGATTTGTTTGATAATAGGGCAGAACAGTATTCTTAAAAACGTCAAAAGGCTTGGTGTCGCGGAAAAACGATGTCTCATTAGTTGTCATTGCCTCGATTATATCATTAACCAGATCCTTGGGCGGCACACCGCGCAGGACTTTAGTCATGTCAGAAATGCCCTCGTAACCCCATTTTTTTGCGACCGGGTTGAGGCGTGATTCGACAAGATACGACTTGTCCTGAGAAAGCACCAACCCTGATTTTTCCTTCAGGATATCTTTGTATATGTCAAAATCAGTTATATTCATCGCTTCTTATCTTTTAAATTATAATCGTTGTTTCTTACAAAATATTACACAAAGTTTAGTCTTACTTAGCCCGCTCGTCACGCTATGGCGTTAAAGTACATCCTACCGTCTTCTATCTGCCGCCTTGGTCAAGGCAGCAGGTTTTGTTAACTCCTCCTAATATAGATGACAGGCTCGCCTGACCCAGTTTCCCATTTCTGAAATTGGTAATACAGCAGAGCATATTCCAGCCATTGCAACAGCTCCGGGCATACCCCATACCACACTTGTTTCTTCATCCTGTGCAATTATACGGCCACCAAGATCTACAAGCTTTTTCGATCCTTCAAGACCGTCATGCCCCATGCCGGTTAAAATTACGCACAATACTTTATTGCCATAGATTTCCATAAGAGAGCGCAACATTGGATCTGTTGACGGTCTACAAAAATTTTCCTGTGGCCCGTCATCAAGTTTTATAATCAGCCGACCCTCTTTTCGCTCAAAAACCATATGCCAGTTGCCGGGTGCGATATAGATTTTACCCGGTTCAACCACCATACCGTCCTCGCCCTCAAAAGCGGGCAGGCCGGTTTGTTGCGTGATGTGTTCGGCCAGAAGTTTGGTAAAAGTTGCTGGCATGTGTTGAGTAATAACAATGGGAATATCCAGAATATCAATATCTTGCAATATGTTGAATAGAGCTTTCGGCCCACCCGTGGAGCTGCCAATCGCAATAATCTCGGGCTTACCCCTGTAAGCGCCAAAATCATTTTTAAGAGTAAAACTTTTATCTAGCGGGGCAGGGGCAGGAGCCACGACTAGTCTATCTGCACCCGTTTTTTGCACCCCGCAAGGAGGTTTGTCTTTAGGCGCAAGCGATTTGACGATACTAATTAGTGTTTTCCTGAAAGTAGAGTCTTCCCCCCTTGCTTCTGCGCTTGACGGCTTGACAAGACACTCCACTGCTCCAAGAGCCATGGCCTTCATTGTCGTGTCAGCCCCTTTTGCAGTAAGGCTTGAACACATAACAACCTTTGTATCGGGAGAGTATTTGAGGATTTCAGGCAGCGCCGTCAAACCATCCATAACAGGCATTTCAACATCAAGAATAATAACATCAGGATGTTTGTTTTTGGCCATCATTATGGCGTTTTCACCATTGGAAACCGATGCCACTACATCAATACAAGGTTCGGAATTAAGGATACTCGCAATAATACTGCGGATGACGCTGGAATCATCTACAAGCATTACAGTGATTTTATCGGAAGGAGAACTCATATTTTAACACAACCAGCAAAGAGAAAATATATAAACAACAGGAAAATATCAATTAACGCGGCCTGTTTTTAAAAAGGTAAAACAATACAACAATTTCAAAAAACTACAGCGCCTTTCTTTAGCATAATTATTTAGCATCCAGCAAACCAACCTGAACAAACTTGGACTCGATGATTTCGCTGTCAAAAGGCTTCATGATATATTCATTGGCACCGGCCTGTATAGCGCGCTGGATATGGTTTATATCATTCTCCGTCGTGCAAAAAACCACCATAGGGCGATCTCCACCCTCCATCAAACGGAGTTTTTCAAGAAACTCAATCCCGCTCATCACCGGCATATTCCAATCAAGTATTATGGCATCGGGCATGAATTCTTCACATGCCTCATATGCTTGTTGCCCATCTTCAGCTTCGCGGTATTCAAACCCCAGATCGTGAACGATTCGACCTGCAACTTTCCGCACCACTCTGCTGTCATCTACGATTAAACAAGATTTCATGAATCTCCTCTTATCTATTATTAAAACCCTACAACAAAGCGATTTGCAAACAACGCCGCGAAAAGGAAAACAAGCCCAAGTGTTTCCGGCTTTTTAAAAGCAATAAAACCATAACACAGGCTACTAAAGATATACACGCAAGATTCACCGCGAGCAAGGCCTTAAAAGGCGGCTTTTAACAGTCTTTTAGCAATAGCAGGCTTTAACAACGTGAGTATCAGGTATAAGAACCAATATCTTCCAGTAACCTTGAGACGTCCATTATAACCAAAAGCTCATTTTCCATTTGGTAAATACCTGTAGAAATATTTCTCCAAAGAGGATCAAGCGTTCCCGGGTTGCTCTCATAATACTTGTCTTTAAAGCTTACAACATCCCCGACACTGTCTATGATAAGGCTGAACAATTCGTTTTTGTGCTCTACGACAACACTCATGCTTGGCAGGCCATCGTCTTTTTCCGGTAGCCCCAGACGTTTGCGAACATCAATCGCGGTAACAATGCGCCCGCGCAAATTCAATGATCCGGCCACCTCCTTTGAGGCGAGGGGGATGCGCGTAACTCTTTGTTCTCTTAAAACATCCTGTACCTGTAAAACCGGTATACCAAAGCGCTGACCTGCAATCATAACGGTAAGGTAATCTCTGGACTCATTGTTCATTTCTTTTGATGATCTTTCTTCGGACATACTTCATACGTCTCCCTTAAAATAGTACAAATAACTTTATAGTATAAACTTTATAACATATACGCACCCGCCGCGATTCTAGCGACCATCCAGAGTTTTGGCTATAGCGCTGAGCAATGTTTCCTTGTCGAATTTAGCAACATAGTTCCTATAGCCAGAACTCATACCCCGCTCAATATCCTTGGGCGTAGCATGAGAGGATAGAGCAACCATAGGGGTATCCGCCCAAAGACCACCTTCGCTCCTAATCATGCGGGCAAATTCAAAGCCATCTATATCCGGCATCTCGATATCGCTAACGATAATATCAAACGAGACACCTTCTTCCTGAAGTTTCAGGGCTTCTGTTGGCCCGTTAAGCGTTGTGACTTCATAGCCTGCAACACTTAGCACCGGAGTAAGCATGTTGCGGAAGAAGGGGCTGTCATCAATCAGCAGAACGCGCTTTTTGCCCCTTATCTCTTCTTCGTCCCCTTCGCCAAACGGCGCATTGTTATGATCTCTGAACCATGTCTTGTTAACGTCATTAAGGAAATGGGCAATGTCCACAACATCAGTAGCCGCACCATTAATAATAGCGCTTCCCAAAAGGCCTTTTTGTGAAGAATTGAGTTTTACGTCAATATGCTCTTCTATGATGTCAACTATATCATTAACAATAATACCCATAGACCGATCTTTATCGGCGAAAACCAGCACAGGTCTGCCATGCTCTTCATCAATTTTTACCGAGTTGCTGAACGGAACAAGAGGCATCAAGGTACCGCGATATTGCATCATCATCTGGCCGCTTGAATATTCTATGTTCTCCTTGCGGATATTTTCCAGACGAGCCACCAACGATAGAGGGACGGCTTTTGGAGTATTGTCCCCAACATTGAATAGCAGCAAAGATGTCTTCTTTTCAGAATCCGCGCGATGCTTGGTTCCCTGCATTGTTGCATCCTCTTCAATATTATCTATACCGCCGGAGGCGTTCGCAATACCGTTAGGATCAAGAATCATAATCACGCTACCATCGCCAAGAATGGTATTTCCAGAGAAGAGCTTCAAGCCTTTAAGCATTTGCGCTACTGGCTTGACAACGATTTCCTCTGTGTCAAATACGCGGTCAACAATAATACCGAATTGATAGCCGCCAACCTCTGCAATAACAATGTAAAGATTGCGCGCGAGTTTCTTTTTCTCTTTCTTTTTCTCTTTTTTAGTTTTCTCAGCGGCACGCTTCAATGATTTTACAAGTGCTTTTTCCTGCTCCGGCCCGATCGCATCAAGAGCCTCACCTGTTTCTTCTACTGCTTCTTCTTGTTCTTCTTCGGCTGCGCTTTCTATAACTTCTTCTTTAGGTTCCTCTTTTTCAGGTTTTAAGATGCTCTCGGAAGCAAGACAAAGAACCTCGCTCAGCGAGACAAGTGGCAACAATCGGTCACGCAGACGGAATACAGGGGCGCCCTTGATATACTCAATCCGGTTATCGCCATGGTCAGAAACCATGACCAGCTCGCTAACGGAAAGCTGGGGTATAGCGAAACGCTCGCCCGCCGCTTCAACTATAAGGGCATGCACAATCGCGAGGGTAAGAGGGATCTTGATCGTAAAGATAGAGCCTTTACCTTCCGTAGATTTCAACTCAACCGAGCCGCCGATCCTTTCAATATTAGTGCGCACAACATCCATTCCAACACCGCGACCGGAAACAGAAGTAACCTTCTCCGCCGTCGAAAAGCCAGGCTTAAAGATGAATTGCTGGACTTGTTGGGAAGACATTTCTTTCAACTCTTCGGCAGTTGCCAGCCCGTTATTAAGAATTTTCTCACGAATTTTCTCTTCATTTAAGCCCTTACCATCATCGGAAATTTTTATAATGATATGCCCGCCCTCATGATAAGCATTAAGCTTGATTGTACCCGTTTCAGATTTGCCTGCGGCTATGCGCTCTGCCGGGAGCTCAATCCCGTGATCGCCGGAGTTACGCACCATGTGGGTCAAGGGGTCTTTAATCATTTCAAGAACCTGACGGTCAAGCTCTGTATCCTGACCATGCATATCAAGATTTACTTTCTTGCCAAGCTCGATAGAAAGGTCGCGGATAATACGGGGAAGCTTTGACCACGCATTACCGATGGGCTGCATCCGTGTTTTCATCACGCCTTCCTGAAGCTCGGAAACAACGTGATTTAAACGTTGCAGCGGTGTTGTGAAAGCCGTCTCTCCCTCTGCGCGAACAATCTGCAATAGCTGGTTCCGGGTAAGAACAAGCTCGCTGACCATTGTCATAAGGTCTTCAAGCACATCAACATTGACACGCAAAGTCTGGTTTGCAGTTGCCCTTGTCTCGGTTTTTGTATATTCGTCATCGCCAGAATCACTCCCGGTTTCATTAACTAATACTTCGTCTATTTTGGGTTCTTCGCTCACTTTAGCCTCTGTCGTTTGTTTAGCCTGTTTCTGTTTTTCCAAATCAGCGGGATTAACAATCCCCTCCATCCCCGGCGCCGCAGCAAAAGCTGCCTCCAATTCTTCCATGGAGGCATCCCCCGGAGCCAGATCCGTTCTTTCTTTAATTATCAATTCGATTATTTCTTCTTCGGGCTGAGCTTCTTCAACCGCTTCCTCAGCCTCAACTTCCTCAATCTTTTCGGCAGCAGCAAGAGGCTCTTCTTCCGCCGCTTCATCATCAGATATAACTTTTCCCTCATAGGCGGCATCAAGCTTTGCTATGATAGCGGAGTCATCTCCTTCAGGCTCTTTGCCGGTCTTTTCCAGTTCCTTTAGGATGAATTTGATCCGGTCGATAGATTCAAAGATCAGGGTTACATATTCAGGGATAACTTCCAGATCCCCGTCGCGGAAACGCCCCAAAACATTTTCCGCGTGGTGCGCTACTTTTTCCAGTCGGGGGAGATCAAGAAATCCGCAGGTTCCCTTGATGGTATGCACCAGACGGAATATTTTACCCAGAAGCTCCGTATCATTGGGATTTTGCTCCAGATTAACCAGATCCACATCAATCTCGTCAATACTTTCATTAGTCTCTGTTAAAAACTCGACAACAAGATCATCCATAAAACATATTCCTTAACTATTATTTTGGTTCATAATGTCCCCGGACTACAACAGGCGCTTTCTTGTAAAAGAATGTGGGTAGAACGCCTACGTATGCAAGATGGGTACACAAGCTACACGAACAAGCTTCACGTAAATGATTCCGGTTTGTTGATAACACACAAACAAACACACAAATAAATACGCAAAAACCAGAGATACGCAGATGTAAAAAAAACGGAAAATACGCAGATTATATAGAATACTCAGACTATAACGCACAAAGAAGTGCTAAACGCATAAGCCCTGTAAGGGCAGTCGGTAACTAGGATACAACAGCTTGTTTTAATCTCAAGAAAATAAAATTTTCAGGAGCATCGCAAACCGTTATTTCATAGCCATATTTGTTGGCAAACAGCCGTGTAATAAAGGGGTGGACAAGTTTCGGATCGAGATCCTCAACCGGTGTTTTAAGAGCTAAAGCCTCAATAATATTGTCTTTTAAATTGGCTTTTTCGCCCTCTGCCGAGATCAGCAGGGAATCATCCTCCTGAGCTTTTACGCTCACCATGCCACCTTTTGGCAGGCCATCACCGGCCAAAATCAGGCAGCACATTAAAAGCTTTGGAAAGCCGCGATTCTTTTCAAAACCGATATCCATATACGGATTCCAATCTTGTTTTATCCGGTTGTCCCCGACAATAAATTCGTTATAGGTCTGGTGGATTTGCTCCAGCTTGATGCTCTCATCAGCGCCGCCCAGCCCATAAGCCATGCGCAGTGTCTTGAGCTTGGCTCCGGCTTGTGTAGCGGTAAAGGATATCAAAGACATCACATTATCATCAGCTCCCATTTCTTCCATGATCTCTATACCATTGGCAATGGCACCAACGGGGCTGGTAAGATCGTGACAAATTTTAGAGGCAATAAGTTCGGTTAGAAGAGCTGTATCTCGGTCGTTCATGCAAATCCCAAAAATATAAACAAAAATATAAAAAGCTGTATCAACCCGGATGTGGGTCAAAGAGAATAACACCGGATCAAAACGACATAATTATTTTTGATTCGGTATCAAACGTCTAAAGTATAGCCTATTTTTTCAACAGCTTCACGTGCCATCTTCTTTAAACGTTCCAACCCTTCGGGGCTGTTTGCTTCCATGCGCCCGCTCAGAACGTTCTGGGTGTTGGAAGGGCGTAAGAGCCACCATCCATCAGGGGTTGAGACACGCACTCCATCAACATCATTCAGTGTGATGCTTTCATCATTTGCGGCCAAAGCTTTAAGTTCTGCCGCAATGCGGGGGACAAGCTCGAATTTCTCTGCTTCATCTACTTCAAAACGCACTTCCGGGGTATTGTATAATTGTGGAATATGCGCAGTTAACGAGGATAAGCCGCCTTCAACCGCAGATAGCGTATTTATAAGGCGTACGCTGCAATAAAGCGCATCGTCAAAGCCATAATATTTATCTGCAAAAAAGATATGCCCTGACAGCTCGCCGGCCAATGGAGAGTTCAATTCGCGCATTTTGTCCTTAACCAGAGAGTGTCCGGTCTTCCACATAACGCCTTTGCCACCCATTTTGTTGATCTCGTCAAACATGACCTGAGAACATTTCACGTCGCCGATAATTGACGCTCCCGGATGATTAGCGAGAACCTCGCGTGCATAAATGGCCATCAACAGGTCGCATCGAAGAATTGTACCTTTTTCATCAACCACGCCGATGCGGTCGCCATCTCCATCAAAAGCAATACCAAGGTCACATTTTTCGCGTGCAACAAGCTCTTGTAGATCCACAAGATTTGCATCAACCGTCGGGTCAGGGTGGTGATTAGGGAAGTTGCCGTCAATCTCGTCATAAAGAAGGTGGTGCGTCCCCGGAATTTTGGCAGTAAGCCTGCGAAGGATTTCACCGGCTGCGCCATTACCGGCGTCCCATGCAATGGTCATCTCGCGGTTCATCTGGGCAAGGTCTTTAAGCAGGCGCTCTACATATGCATCTTGAATATCCAGATTTTCGATAGAGCCTTCGCCATCCATAAGCTCTCCATCAGCGGAAAGCTTGCCAATAGCCTGGATGGTTGAACCAAAAACAGGCTCGGCATTCAAGGTCATTTTAAAGCCATTGTAATCAGGTGGGTTGTGCGAGCCGGTCACCATAATTCCAGCATCGGTATTCAGGTGCTTGACCGAAAAGTAAAGCATAGGCGTAGGCCCCATCCCGACATTGATAACACGCACGCCGGTTTCTTTCAGCCCCTCACACAGAATTTTTGATAGAGAAGGGGAGCTTGTCCGTCCGTCATAGCCAACGCATACCGTATAAACATCTCCTATTGCCGGAGCTTTTTGCTGGACAAAAGAGCCAAAAGCCTTACCCAGAGCATGAGCGTCTTTCTCTGACAGACTTTTACCGATTTGCCCGCGAATGTCATATTCACGCAATATTCCGGGGTCAAATTGATAGCTCATGATAATGTCTCCGTTTTAATTATAACAAGTCTTTTATGATAGAGCGCACGCCTGCGCTGACAGCAGGGTCTTTAAGCCCGTAAGCAAGGTTCGCCGCGATAAAGCCAAGACGGCTGCCGCAGTCAAAATGCTGGCCTTCAAAGCGCAGCCCGTGGAAAGGCTGTACGCCGAGCAGTTTGGCCATAGCATCTGTTAGCTGGATTTCATTACCTGCGCCGCGCTCAAACACAGATAAATGTTCAAAAATCTCCGGCTGAAGGATATAGCGCCCGATAATGGAAAGCGTGGAAGGGGCATCTTCAGGGTTTGGCTTTTCGACCAACCCCTTAATAGAAACAGCCGCACCTTTTTTTTCTCCGATATCCAAAATACCGTATTTGTTAGTCTCTTCCCGCGGGACATTTTTCACTGCAACGACGTTCCCGCCAAACTCGTTATAGGTTTCAATCATCTGCGCGAGGCAGCCCTTCTCATGATTTACAATGTCATCGGGCAGCAGGATCGCAAAAGGCTCATTCCCGACCAGCTTATGTGCACACCATACGGCATGGCCAAGGCCAAGAGGTTTGGGCTGGCGGGTAGTAAAAAGCTTACCTTCCGGCATTTCGGAATCACGTACGGCAGCGAGCATGTCTTCTTTGCCGCGGGAACTAAGTGTCTCTTCCAGCTCTGGCTGATAGTCGAAATGTTCCTCAAGCATGTTTTTGTAACGTCCGGTTACAAAGATAAATTCTTCGATACCTGCATCGCGCGCTTCTTCATAAACATGCTGGATAAGAGGGCGGTCATTAATCGGCAGCATCTCTTTTGGCATAACCTTTGTTGCTGGCAAAAACCGCGTGCCCAGACCCGCTACGGGGAAAACAGCCTTTCTAACAGGCTTGGAGCTTACATTCATAAATTGTCCTCTTTGAATCTTTATTAGTTAAATCCGCGTAGAGAAATCGCATATTTTGGTAAATAATGCAAGAGGTTACATAATTAACTATCAAGTAACTATAGAAATAGAAGAAGGCACGTTAAGCAACATTCTTGGTTTTTCCGGAAGGCGGCTTGGCGTAGCCTTTGGCGGTTTCCGGTGCAATCTCTACAATCAGGTTGCGAACTTCCTGACGGGCGGAGATCTGCGAAAGCGTAAGGCCACCATCCTGATCTTCCTTTA
The DNA here is from genome assembly GCA_018399685.1 of Alphaproteobacteria bacterium. GTDB lineage: Bacteria > Pseudomonadota > Alphaproteobacteria > Micavibrionales > Micavibrionaceae > UBA1672. The sequence goes on from JAGYOK010000006.1 coordinate 61,205, forward strand.
GATCCAAAAGAGTAAGGCCTTTAAGGAACAATTCTTTGAAGACGACGCGCTCTCCAAATCCCGGAGCCAGCCGGAAATTTGCCCGCTTGGAGATCGTGTCTAAAAGATCGGCAATAACCTTGTTGTTGTTCGTGTTAAGGTGAGTCATACGGTTGCGCATAACAATCCATTCTATCCCCGTTCCATCACGCGCTTTCTTTTTCTTGCGCTGGGTATTGACCATGGAAGAATAAATCGACGACCCCTTGATCTCATAGTGCTTCATGTCAATATCGGCTAGCAAATCCAGATCAATGAAACTGTCATTCATCGGAGTAACCAGCGTATCGGCGTAGCTGTGGGCGAGGCGGCTTAAAAAGCTGTCAGTGCCGGGAGTGTCTATGACTATAAAGTCGCTCACCCGGTTAAGCTCATCCAAAGCCATAAGCAAGAACGCCTCTTCCTCGTCGTTATTCTGGCGTACGCTTTCATGACGGCTGCGCTCAATAGACATATGAGCGGGGCTTGGAAGGGACTCGTTATTACGGGTTATATAATCAAAGCGCTTTTTCAGGTAACGTGTTAGTGTGCCCTGACGCGCATCAAGGTCTATAGTGCCGACGCGGTATCCCATCCGTAAAAGGGCAATAGCCGTATGCATGGCGGTGGTAGATTTACCTGATCCACCTTTTTCGTTGCCGAAAACTATTATATGGGCTGTTTTTTTCATTAATAGCGCGCTACCTTATCTTTTGACAAAAAGTACTTACGTTCACTTTTTAAAGTTGAGATCAGTGATAATGCCAGAAAACACACTAACATATCAAGAAAGACTATCATCTTTGCGCAAAGAAATTTCCGGGGAGGGGATTGATGGTTACATAATTCCGCGCACCGATGAGTTCCAAGGTGAGTTTTTAGCTGATTATGCACAGCGCCTCAAATGGATCAGCGGCTTTACCGGCAGCGCGGGTAGCGCGGTTATCCTGCCTGAAAAGGCCGTGGTCATGAGTGACGGTCGCTATACACTGCAACTGCGCGAGGAAGTAGACCGGAGCTTGTTTGAGCTTGAAGACATTACGCTTATATCTTTAGGAAGGTGGTTAAAAGAGAATGCACCTGAGGGCAGCACTATAGGCTATGATGTCCGGCTCCACACGCCAGGACAAATTGAAGACATTGAGAAATATTGCAAAGAGGGCAAGATCAGGTTAAAGCCGTGTGAGCGAAACCTGATAGATGCAATATGGTATAATCAGCCGCAGCGCCCGCAAGGCAAGATCATCCTGTTCCCCGATGAGATAGCAGGCAAGTCAGCCGTAGAAAAATGCGATCAGATCGCTGCACAAATCAGGACATGCAACGCGAAGGCATGTTTGCTGAGCGCCGGAGATTCCATCGGCTGGCTGCTCAATATCCGCGGTACGGACATTGAATACTCCCCCTTGTGCCTGTCTTATGTTTTGCTGCACGAGGATGGCTACGTTGACTGGTTTATTGATCCGGCAAAGATCACAAATGAAATCATGGAAAAATCGGAAGGGCGTTTACGTGTCTTCGGCTTTGATGCCCTTGAGGGCCGGTTAAATGCGCTGCTTACACAAAAGGAAGAGGTGAGCATCTGGCTTGATCGCAGCTCGGCTCCCATATGGTTCGAGCATGTTGCTTTAAAGGCAGGCCTGAATATTCTCGATAAAGCCGATCCGTGCGTCATGCCAAAAGCTATAAAAACCGGAACCGAGCAAGAAGCTATTCGCAAGGCACATATCGAAGATGGCGTAGCGCTTACGCGTTTTCTGAAATGGATTGACGAGAACCAAAACATAGACCTTGAAATGGATGAGCTTTCTGTTGAGGCTAGATTGGAGAAATTTCGTAAAGAGGGAAAAAACTATATCGAGCCAAGCTTCCCGACAATCGCCGGATTTGCTGAAAACGGCGCTATTGTGCATTACCGCGCCAGTGAGAAAAGCTGTAAAGAAATCAGAGGCAACGGTATTTTGCTGGTCGATAGCGGGGGGCAATATCGCTGGGGCACAACCGATATAACGCGCACCAGGAGTATCGGCACCCCGACGCAGGAAATGAGGGAAAATTATACGCGCGTTCTAAAAGGGCATATTGCCGTGGCCAGCGCTGTTTTCCCCAAAGAAACAACCGGCTCCGGAATTGATGTACGCGCACGAAAAGCCCTGCGGGAAGCGGGGCTGGATTATGCTCATGGCACGGGGCATGGCGTGGGATGTTATTCATGTGTTCATGAAGCTGGCACAGGTATTTCCGCGCGCATTGAAAAGCCCTTTGAACCGGGGATGCTGGTTTCCAATGAGCCGGGCTATTACAAAGAAGGCGAATACGGAATCCGTATAGAAAACCTCGTGCTTGTGAAGGAAAGCGATAAGCATGGATATTATTGCTTTGAAACAGTTAGCCTCGCGCCATTTGATCCTAAGCTGATTGTAAAAGATATGCTGGATAATTCAGAAAAAGAATGGCTTTTGAAATATCTGACCACGGTAAAAGAGCTATTATCCGAATATCTGAATGATGATGAGCGCTCATGGCTAGCCAGCCAAATCAACGATTCCCGTCCCTGATTATTCTGGTGAAGACTCAATCTGAGGCGGTTTGTATCTTTCCGGATGGAAAGTCAATATCTCATTAAATAATAAATCCGGAAGCCCCGCCTTGGTGTGATTCCCGCTTGATAATATTTCCTGCACAACAGCAGTATCTCCCGCATAAAATATTTTCAGCATCAAGGACGAAATATAAGGTTTGTCTTCAGGAGGGGAAATAATCATACGGGAGTTCATTTCATAGATATGGTTACTAATAGAGCTTTTTGTTTCAAAATTTTCAATCGAGGCACTTTCAGCATATTGCTTCACATGCTGGGAGAATAAAATGCGTTTGGCCGTATCATAATCAATATTATTTTTAAGCTTGTACGAGTAGACGTTGTAAAAAACAGTTTCCTCTACCACGGGGTCAACAAAACTAAAACGCATGGTTTCCATCGCCGGAGTTATAGAAAATTGGGGAGGATAAGGCGTGTAGACACTATTTTGCGGAGGAAGCTTAACGGTATATGTTGCGTTTTTAGCTGTGTGTTCTTCCCATCCTTTTGCAAATTCGACAGGCTCCTCAAGAGTTGTAATTCCGTCATATAATTTAAGAGAGTCAAAAAAGCTGTCAGAGCGGTAGGAATACACAACATCCGCCGGAGCTGTAATAACCTGCTCAACTTTGGCATATTCGGTAATATAAATGTGAATTCGCATACCATATTTTTTACCATTATCATTATATGTAATATACAGCCTTTTCCCTGGGAAACCACGACTTTCAATATCTTCTTTAGCCAGAACAGAGGCGCCAATTTTTTTTGCTGAAAGGGCATATTTTGCAACTTCCCTCGCCAGAATGCTTTTGGCTTGCCGCAGGGTAATATATTCCCCAAAAGTCTGCACAGCATTTACCATAACGTTTCTATCGCTGTTCTCATCATTGCTATCAAGTGAGCCCAGTATTTCAACACTAAAAGCAATTTTTTCATCGCTATAGCGGAAGGGATAAAGCTTATATTTATATTTTTGCGGGAATTTCACTTCAAAAATTCCGGATAATGACAAGTGGCGTTCCCACTCATCATTTGTCGTTTCTTCCACGGCGCTGGATCCAGTTTGTGCCGCCGCTATAAAGGGCATGGTGCAAAGAATATTCAGGGTCAAAAAAGCAAAGAGACAGAATTTTATGGAGCCTGAAAAAAAGGTTTTCACGTGAAAGGACGAAATCATGATTTCCAATTATGTCTTGTTAAATGTGAATAGCTATATGCGAGTAAAAGAACATGTAAAAAGCAGCAACAAAGCCACTCTAGCATAATTATTTTTTAAATTATATATCCAAAAAAGACAGGAAGCGGGCAAAAAAAACTGCCGTCACAGATGTATTTTGTGTCGGCAGTTATGAATTTTTAGCTTTAACAGCTTAAAATATCGATATTAATACCCATCGCGATCGCGACGTTTACGATCCATCTTGCGGCAACGACGAATTGCTTCGGCTTCTTCGCGTGCTTTTTTCTCAGATGGTTTTTCATAATGACGACGCAGCTTCATTTCGCGGAAGATACCTTCGCGCTGCATTTTCTTTTTCAAAACGCGCAAAGCCTGATCGATATTATTATCTCTAACGTTCACACTGACCACAGTGCTCACCTCTTTCTAGTTTGTTTAAAGGTTGTTCTTCAAGGTTACCTTGAAAAAGTAGATAAGTGTTTAACAGGCCACGAAAGAAAAATCAAAGGAAAAATGCGGTTTCATGCACTACGCGCTTTTAAATTCATAGCCGCGTCGAGCAGGGCTTTAGTGTATTCCTCGCGCGGATTATCAAAAATTTCAGCAGCGCTGCCATGTTCAATCACCCGCCCGTCCTTCATAACGACCAGAGAATGGCTCATCGCCCGCACTACGCGCAAATCGTGAGAAATAAACATATAGCTTAGACCATGCTTTGATTGTAACTCACGCAGGAGATCAACGATCTGCGCCTGCACAGATACATCCAAAGCGCTGGTAGGCTCATCAAGCACCACCAACTCTGGCTGTAAAACCATCGCCCGCGCAATAGCCACGCGTTGACGCTGCCCGCCGGAAAACTCATGCGGATAGCGGTGGCGTGTCTCCGGGTCCATATCCACATCTTTTAGAGCCTGCACAACCAAAGCATCACGCTCTTGTGCGCTCATCTCTTTGTGGTGAAGCTTCAGGCCTTCTTCAATAATCTGGGCGATACTCATGCGCGGCGAAAGAGAGCTGAACGGGTCTTGAAAGACAATCTGCATGCGGGAGCGAAGAGGGCGCATCTGCTTTTTCTTGAAAGAGGAAATATCCGCCCCGTCAAATAAAAGCCGCCCCTGACCATCCAGAAGCCTTAAAGCGGCATAGCCAAGCGTGGATTTGCCAGAGCCGCTTTCTCCCACAACGCCCAAAGTCTCGCCGCGGCGAATTGTGATATCCACCATATCAACGGCTTTTACAAAACTTTTGGGCTTGCCAAAGAAATCAAGATCCTTGGGGAAATAGACTTTCACCCCCCGTCCCTCAAGCAACACAGGAGCATTATTTTCAAAAGCCGGAGCATTGCCGCGAGGTATAGTGCTTAGCAGCATTTTTGTGTATTCATGCTGCGGGCTGGCAAAAAGCTTTTTTGCATCTTTTTGCTCTACGATTTCTCCATGGCGCATCACGCATACATAATCCGCCATTTTCTCGACAATGCTCAAATCATGGGTAATTATCAGCATAGCCATACCAAGCTTGTCTTGCAGCTCTTGCAACAGCTCTAATATCTGGGCTTGCACGGTGACATCCAAAGCCGTGGTCGGCTCGTCGGCTATCAGCAAATCTGGGTTGTTCGCAAGCGCCATGGCAATCATAACCCGCTGGCGCTGCCCGCCGGAAAGCTCGTGCGGATAGGCGTTCATCCGCTCTTTCATTTGCGGCAGCCCGACCAGATCCAGTAATTCCTGTATGCGCGCGCGGCTTTGTTTGTCATCCATCCCCTGATGGAGCTTTAAAACTTCACCAATCTGCTTTTCAACAGTGTGCAGAGGGTTAAGCGCGGTTTGCGGCTCTTGAAAAATCATCCCGATCTTTCGCCCACGTAGATTTTGCATAAACCGTACGTCCTTGCCGATCAGCTCCTCCCCTTTAAAAACAATGGAGGAGTCTTTACTGTGAGAGGCCATGGGATAGGGCAAAAGCTGCATCACTGAAAGAGCCGTGACAGATTTGCCAGAGCCGCTTTCCCCAACCAGAGCAACGCTTTGCCCGCGCGCAATATCAAAACTTGCGCACTTAACAGCTTCAAAATTTTCCTTCCCCGGGATTTTGAAGGAAACGGAAAGTTGCTTAATACTAAGAAGTGTTTCGGTCATAAATACAACATGCCATAAAAACGCAAGCTTCCCTAGCCCCTCTTGATATTTAATGCACCGATATACTAGGTTTTCAGGATTTAAAGATTTGAAAACAATAGATTAACCAAAAATGTGATCTTCCATTGTATTGTCATGACAAAGATCTCTGGCTTCAAAGTTTTTACAGAAAGTGTCATAATCTTTGTAGGTGTAGTAATTCCCTTCAAGATCATTATGATATTCCATCTGAGTAAGACTTTTGACCTGATCGGCAACTTCGGAAGCTATCCTCCAAAGAATAAATCTGGCTGTCATATGATCTTTCATAACTTCCGGCGGGTTCTTTGCAATTTCAATGGCACGCTCAACAGATGAAACGGCCACATCGAAAATAATGTCCTGCGCTTCGCCGGGATCAATACCTATAGCTTCAGCAAAAGCGTAAAAATCCTCTTCTGTAATATCTTTATATTTCCCGTTAATAGGCAGGGAGAAGGAATCATCCGGCTCATAACAGGTTTTATGACCGCCCGTTAAAGGATCCAACTCTTTATATTCCTGATCCGGATAAACACGCGTCGGTACAGCATCATAAGTGGGCGCCATGCTTATTTTTATATCACCCGTAGCTTTATTGATTTTACTTAGCATAGAGATATTTTTGAGGTGCATGTCCATATCCGCCAGACAATAGCCAAAGACTACCCGTCTAAACAAGATGCGGGCATCTTCTTCCGGAGCGGAAGAATTAACCAATGCCGCACGCGCCATGTTTTCTACGGGAGTTTTGTATTTGTCAGGAGTTTTGCTGTCGGAAGCATTCGGACGAATATTTGCAATGTTGCACATATCAGCCATAAAATATCCCGTATCCAGAGTCTCGCCCACTTCGCGAATATCAAAACGTTCAACGACAAGTCCAAAGACATCCGATTCATAATTATGATTTCTGGGCAGCCGGATCAACGCGTGGTCACAAGTATCCAGACCGCTGGCCTGTGAAAGCTCCAAGCCAGCCCATTCTGCAACCGGTATGGTTTCCTGCATTCTTTGTGGCTTGCCAAATTTTAGAATATGGGTGAAGGGGGTTTCCTGAGCAATTATTAATTCGGGATTACCCGTCTTGGTATTTTGGGTTAGCGTCATGGGCATTTTAAGCTGCATGCCGGAGAACTTTGGCGTTAAAGGGTCTTCGTGACATTTTTCAAGAGCGCAGGCAAAAGCATCTGACAAACCGACTTCGGCGCATGACGCGGCTGTTGCTGCACAAGGATTATCCGTAAAACAAGAGGGAGGAAGACTGATATCTCCTGTGAACATGGCATCTTTTGTGTATTCATCCAGATGGTGCGAATGCTCGTCAGCAACAATGCTTAACAAGGATTTTTCTGTAATCCCCATGCGCAGATTACATAAGAAGCGCAACCCTTTTTTGATAAGCTGAGATTGCTCGGCATCTACACTTAGAATTCTTGCAAGCTCACCTTCCACGGTCAGGTATTTCAGGAAGTTTGGTAATTGGCCGGGAGTGTTTTCAATAACGCGGGAAGCAAGGGTGCCTTTACTTTTCCAGCCCCAGTCATCAGGGTTGGTTCCTTCTATTTCTACTGTTCCGGCGAGCTGCCCGTCCCAGGCGACATCAACCTCTACCCTGCCATTATCATTCACCCAATCACCTTTTCTTTAAACCTTTTTTAAAAGAATACTCTTTTGATATTAATAAACCGTATATTTTTGCTTTTTGCAAACTTTCAAAAGAGCATAGGCGTGTTATCGCTTTATTTTCAGTTACTCGTTTTGCGCGGATCGAATGCATCACGCACCGCTTCCCCGATAAAGGTCAGAAGCGAGAGCATCGTAGCCAGCGTAAGGAACGCAGCAATTCCCAGCCATGGAGCGTGCAGATTGTTTTTTCCTTGCGCCAGCAGCTCACCCAAAGAAGGGCTGCCCGGCGGCATACCAAGCCCTAGAAAGTCCAGCGCGGTGAGCGAGGTAATAGAGGCCGTTAAGATAAATGGCATATAGGTGAGCGCCGCAACCATTGCATTGGGCAGAACATGGCGCAGTATTATCGTTCGATCAGAGATGCCAAGCGCTCTGGCCGCGCGCACATAATCGAAATTCCGCGCTCTAAGGAACTCTGCGCGCACCACATCCACCAGCTTGAGCCACGAGAAAAGCAGCAAAATAGCCAGCAAGCTCCAAAACCCCGGAGTGAACATAGAAGAAAAAATAATAAGGATATAAAGGTAAGGCAAAGACGCCCAGATCTCTATTATCCTTTGCATAAATAAATCAAGCTTGCCACCATAGTACCCTTGAATAGCTCCGGCTGTAATGCCTACACATGTGCTCACAAGGGTAAGCACCAGCCCAAAAAGCACTGATATGCGAAAACCGTAAATAACCCGCGCCGCAACATCACGCCCCTGATCGTCTGTGCCTAAGTAATTGCTACTATCAGGCGGCGTCGGCGCTGGCTTTGAGAGATTATAATTAATCGTATCATAGGAGTAGCGAATAGGCGGCCAGAGCATCCATCCCTCATCACCATTTTCTCCAACTATCAACTCTTGCACAAACTCATCGCGGTATTCGGCGGAAGTCTCAAAATCTCCGCCAAAAGCAGTTTCCGGGTAATCAACAAAAACAGGGAAATACAAATCTCCTTGATAGCTCAATATTATTGGCCGGTCATTTGCTACAAAATTGGCGCATAAAGCAATAATCAGCAGGGCAAGGAATATCCACAAACTCCAAAACCCGCGCTTATTAGCCCTGAACTGGGTAAGCCTGCGTATGGTAATAGGGGAAAGAGTGATCATGTTTTTCTCCCTGTCATTGCGAGGAGCGTTAGCGACGCGGCAATCCAAGAGCCAAATAGCAGCATTGCTTGGATTGCTTCGCTTTGCTCGCAATGACGATGAAGCTGGATCATGGATTACACACTCCTGCTTTCAAAGTCGATGCGCGGGTCTATCCACACATAGACCAGATCACGGAACAGATGCATTACCAGACTCATCAAAGAGAATATATAAAGCGTACCTAAAACAACGGGGTAATCGCGGTTCATAATGCTGTTATAACTGAGCAGCCCCAGCCCATCGAGCGAGAATATAACTTCGATAAGCAGGGAGCCGGTAAAGAAAATAGCCACAAACACAGCAGGAAATCCCGCAATCACAATCAGCATGGCATTACGGAAGACGTGTCCGTAAAGTACGCGGCGCTCGGACAGGCCTTTGGCGCGGGCAGTTAAGACATAATGCTTGTTAATCTCGTCTAAAAAGCAATTCTTGCTGAGCATGGTAAGGGAAGCAAATCCGCTTATCACCATGGCGGCTGTTGGTAAAACCATATGCCATGCATAGTCCTTGATCTTGCCAAGCGTGCTTAGATCTTCCCAGTTATCCGAGGTCAGACCCTGCAATGGGAAAAAGTTATAATAACGCCCTCCGGCAAACAGAACAATCAACAGTATGGCAAACATGAAAGAAGGGATGGCATAACCGATAAACACCGCCGCACTTGTCCAGATATCAAAAGGTGTCCCGTCTTTGACGGCTTTTTTAATACCAAGGGGAATTGATATTAAATAGATAATCAGCGTTGACCAAAGCCCAAGAGACATAGATACAGGCATTTTTTGGGCAATCAGTGATAACACGCCAACATTTTGGTAATAGCTCTCTCCCAGATTAAAGGTAAGGTAGTTCTTGAGCATGATTGCAAAACGCACCGGCGCAGGTTTGTCAAACCCGTATAAAGCTTCCAGCTCTGCTATAAATTCCGGGTCAAGCCCTTGCGCCCCTTTATAAGAGCTGTTGCTGCTGTTCGAGGCTGCGCTAAGACCTGTTTCTCCTACACCGCCACCGGCAAAGCGCGCAGTAGCCGATGTTCCGTGGCCTTGCAACTCGGCGATCATCCGCTCGACAGGGCCGCCGGGCACGAACTGTATAATCACAAAGCTTATTAGCAAAATGCCAAATAGCGTCGGGATCATCAAAAGCAGGCGTTTGAGAATATAAGATAGCATGGGAACATCATAATGAGGAGCATATGCCAAGTAAACCACCAAGGCACGAAGGCACAAAGTTTTCCTGATTCATGCGTTTCAAAACAAAAGCCGTTAAAATCTTAGTGACTTTGTATCTTAGGTCCTGACCCTAGTGGTTTTTTAATTTAATGAATAGCTTCAGAGCCGTCAAATCCGCTGCGGCGGTTGAATTCCATAAAGGCCGATGGAGTGTCAATCCGCATCATAGCCGCATCCAGATCACGGAGCAGCCTTGATTCTTCGCTTGCAATCTGCTCATGACGTTGTTTGGCCGAGGCGTTATAGGCTTGTTTAAGGAATATATCGCGATCGCTATCGCGCCATAGCATCTTGGCAATATAGGCTTTGTTGCTGAGCGCAATAACATTTCCAGGATCGTGGTACAGCGCCTTATCAAGGATTTCCAGCGCTGCTTCTTCCTGATCCAGATTGGCTAAAGCAAAACCCTTGTTAATCAAAGCGTTTACGTTTTTCGGGTCTGTCGCAAGGATTGTGTCTTCACGCTCTATGATTCGCCTGTATTCATCTTTTAGCTGGTCAATGAAAGCTTTTTGGAACTGGGCTTTTTCATCATCCGGATTCTTCTGTAAACGCTGATCTGCAAGGATTTCGGCTTCTTTATAAAAACCATCGACTATCATGATGTCGATTTCATCATCGCTGTGCTGGGGTTCATAGCTCTCTGTAATTTCAGGATTTATATAATATCCGCAGTCTTCACGCCCCATAAAGGTCATAAGGTCATAAGCCAGATGCGCACGCATGGAACCATCATCAATCGGCACATGATTGAGCGGGTGAGCGTACTTGAAATTTGATGAGGAGGGAGCACTCCCACTGCCTGCATAAACCTCGTCCGGTAACATCTGTTTTCAACCCTTTTAAAATATCACAAACGTAAGGTTTTACCTTATCTTATGTGAGATAGTACCGCTTTTGGAGATAAAAAACAAGCTTTTTGACGAGGCTAGTCCAATATCGGAACTATGTTCCAGTCTTCAACGCTCCACTTATTTTGGGAAAAACGCAGAATACCTAAAGCTCCGGTCTTTAGCTTAATTGAAAATTTCTGCAAAAAATCTTCAAAATCATCTGTGATATGAGGAGCAAAACGGGCGATGCCGTTTGAGGTCACAACCAGCACAGTTTCATCAATATCCAGAAGATGGTTTGTGAGTGTATCATCGACCTTTGTTATCTGGTGGGCAAAACGTCGCCAGTTGCGAATAATCTCATCAGGGTTAACACGCCATCCATCAGGTACGATAGCTTTCTCATTCCAAAGTAAAAGAGCCTCTTTCCCGACGCGCGCGATAACTTCATCTTCCGGTTTGTTCTCATCCGGGCCGTAATCAATTTCATCGAATATATCAAGGGCGTAAACGGGCAGGGACATTCCGGCTTCTTTCAAAGCAAGCTCGGCCATTTTACGTGTGCGCTGCAAGGTAGAGCTATAAGCCACATCGGGCAGCAAATCGTGCTCGCGCAAATAACGCCCCAAAGCCCGCCCTTGTGTCTCGCCTTTTTCTACCAAAGGCAAATCTGTGCGCCCGCCAACACGCGTTGGGGTATCTCCGGGGTTAAAGGTGTTGCCGTGTCTTGCGATAATTAGTGTAGTCATTATAGGTTCTGACCCTAGAAAGGTTCACCATATTTGGCAAAGAATTTTTCTGCGCGTTTGATATCTTCGGGGCTGTCTATGCCGGACTGGACTGTGCCGTGCTCCGGTCGAAATTCTATTGCTGTGATGCGGATGCCGTTTTCCAGCATGCGTAGTTGTTCCAGCCCTTCAAGCTTTTCATATATCCCCTCAGGTAAAGAACAAAATCGCTCCAGAACATCGCTGCGAAAACCGTAAAGCCCGATATGTTGGAAAACCGGAGACAGCGGCGATTGCTCCCGCAGTTCTTTTTCATTGCGCATGGCGGGAATAATGTTTTTAGAAAACCACAAAGCCTGATTTTTGGAGTTAATAACAGCCGTTGTTCCGCTGAAAGGGGTTTTGGCTTTCGCCTTGCGGAGCGCATCCAGAGCCTCCCAGCTCAAACGGTGAACGGGCGTTATAACCTCGGCTTTGGGATTGAGGTTAAATCCCTCTACAATATCCTGCACGATTACAGGAGGAGTAAAAGGCGCATCACCTTGCAGATTAATCACAAAATCCGGCCATTCCGAAAGCTGGCGCAAAGCGGATAAAACACGTTCAGAGCCGTTTTTACAGCTTGGCGGCGTGTTGATACAAGGAGCACCCAAATCCTGCTGGACATGGTCTGCGATGCGCTTATCGTCAGTGGTAACGAAGACATCCATATTATCGCCATATGGCTCGGCAGCCTTACGCGCAATCTCTAAAACGCGCTGGATCATGGTTTTTCCAGCGATTTTGGCAAGCGGTTTTCCGGGGAACCGCGTTGATTCATAGCGGGCGGGGATTGCTATCGCAAAACGTTTCATCTTTAATTAATTCCTTTTATTCGGCCACTTTTTCAGCTTCTGTAGACCACCATGTTTGCGCAATAAGCGGGCTTATACCTGAAAGATTCTCTGGCCGCTTTATGCTGTCCCAGTATGCAATCCGCCATTTCGGGTAATGCCACATCGGGATCACATAATGGTTCCAAAGCAAAACGCGGTCAAGGGCACGGGTTTTGGCTACTAGGTCTTCGCGTGATTTAGCATGAATAATGCCTTTAACCAGATAATCTACAACCGGATCTTTTACACCGATCAGATTACGGGAGCCTTGTATATCCGCTTTGTCAGAGCCCCAGAACTCCCTTTGCTCATTGCCCGGAGATTCGGATTGCCCAAATCCTCCAATCAGCATGTCAAAGTCAAAAGTGTTTGTGCGACTTTGGAATTGCGCTGTGTCAACAATGCGGAAATTTGCTTTCACGCCCATGCGTTCCAGATTTTTAATAAAGGGCAAAACCCATCTTTCAAAGGTAGGGGAGTAGTGCAATATCTCAAATTCCAGAGTATGCACGTCGCCGTTCTTTAATGTCTTATAACGCACACCATTTTCATTTAGCGCGGTATATCCGGCTTTTTCGAGTAACTTAATGCCTTCACGCAGTTGTTGACGGTTATTACCGGAGCCGTCGCTCACCGGAGCTTTATACACGCTGGTAAACACTTCTTCAGGGATTTTGCCGCGGAAGGGTTCCAGAATTTTAAGCTCGTCCTCATCGGGTAAATCACAGCAGGAAGATAGCTCCGAGTTATCAAAATAGCTGTTAGTGCGGACATAATCGCCATAGGCAAACTGTTTGTTTGACCATTCAAAATCCAGCGCATAAGCAAGAGCTGCCCGAACGTCTTTGTTTTTGAAAACCTCACGCCGGATATTATAAACAAAAGCCTGCATTCCCGCCGGTCGGGTGTTGTTTATATCCTCTTTAATCAGGTTCTCGGCTTTATCCTTTGCGACTTTATAGCCCTCATACCAGATTTTGGCGACATTCTCTTGCTTAACGTCATAGTTATGAGCCAGAAAAGCTTCCTGAGCAACGTTTTCATCGCGGTAATAATCGTAAACGATCTTGTCAAAATTGTTCATTCCCTTAAAGAAAGCCAGATCTTTACCCCACCAATCGGGATCACGGACATATTCGATAGAGCGTCCGGGAACAATCTTGCCAATTTTATATGGCCCGCTGGCTACGGGAATTTCAAAAGATGTCTCTTCAAAGTTATTCTTTTCCTCGCCCCAATAGTGCTTTGGCAAAACAGGCATTTCGGCAATAATCAGCGGCAGCTCTGCATTTCCCCGAACAGCAAATTTAAACAACACTGTTTTTTCGTCCAGCTCTTCAACGCTTTCTACATCATTCCAGTAAGCCTTGAAGAAGGGCTGCCCTTTTTGAACCAGAGTGTTGAAAGTCCATATAACATCCTGAGCAACAATCGGCTCACCGTCGCTCCAGTGTGCTTCTTCGCGCAGCTTGAATTTCGCCCATGATTTATCCTCAGGAACAGTAATGCTTTCGGCAATCACGCCATATAAAGAGAACGGCTCATCCCAGGAATTTTGCATCAGGCTCTCATACAAAAGACCGCTGCGCAGGTAATTCAAGCCGGCGGCTGGAACTCCTTTAACAATAAAAGGATTAATAGAGTCAAACGTGCCTGTTGCATGCATTTTCAGCGTACCGCCTTTGGGAGCATCAGGGTTCACAAAATCTAAATGCTTAAAGTCAGCGGGATATTTTGGCTCCCCATGCAAGGTGATAGCGTGCACGGGTGTTCCTTCATGCTTCTTGCCAATTTCCAGAGTAAGCTCCGGCGCATTTCCTGCCAGAAGGGGAGCGCTTATAACCCCCAGGGCAATAAAAAGAAAGAGCAGTAGCAAAGAGTTTTTTTGTATTAGAGAAGTGTTATAAGCCATATATAAATAAATCCACGTTTCTTATGGTGTGCATAATTAATAGATCCCGACCCTAAATAATATGGATATTTTTGGCCTTTGCTCGATAGGCAAGACACTGCCTACATGTTGGAAAAGCCTACGGTCAGGTATTTCCAGCCGGTCATTAAGGTTAAGACCGTAGCAATCAGCAAAAGAACCATCCCGCCTTCATAAGCAAATGGAACAAGACCGCTCAGGATCAAAACGCCGCAAGCAACCATCTGAACGGTAGTTTTCCATTTCGCCAGCTTCATTACAGGAACCTTGATGTTTTTAGGCCCCATATATTCCCGCAAGCCAGAGATTAAAAACTCGCGTGTAAAAATCAAAAGTGTCAGGATAACGCCAAACATGCCAAGGCGATCTGTTGCAATAAGCATAATAAGGACAACCGCGACCATAATTTTATCTGATATGGGGTCAAGAAATGTTCCAAAATCGCTGGTCTGCTTTAATTTTCTGGCCAGATAACCATCAAGATAATCGGTGACAGCAGAAATAAAATAAAGCCCGAAGCAAGCCTTGATAGCACCTGCGCCCCAGCTATCTTCCATATAAAACAAGAAAACCATAACAGGCAGCATAAGCATACGCGCTATGGTTAAAATATTCGCAATATTACCTTTGAAATCAATTATCATCTGTATCTATGCGCGAGCAACCTTCTTGTCGTCCTTGTTGTTCTTGCTATGCGGGTCACGCAGCACATAGCCCCG
Source organism: Alphaproteobacteria bacterium (assembly GCA_018399685.1). GTDB lineage: Bacteria > Pseudomonadota > Alphaproteobacteria > Micavibrionales > Micavibrionaceae > UBA1672. The sequence continues at coordinate 76,294 of JAGYOK010000006.1, forward strand.
TCCCCACACAGTCTCGATATAGTTTGATCCGTCAGTAGCATCCGCAAGTTTTTTGCGTAGCTTACATATAAACACGTCGATAATCTTGGCCTCCGGCTCATCCATGCCGCCGTAAAGGTGATTAAGGAACATTTCCTTGGTCAGGGTAGAGCCTTTCCGCAAAGATAAAAGCTCTAATATGCCGTATTCCTTACCGGTAAGATGAAGCGGTTTCCCGCAGGCCTCAATCGTTCTGGAGTCCAGATTAACCTTAATGTTGCCGACCTCTATGATGCTTTGAGCATGCCCCTGCGAGCGGCGAACAATCGCCTGAATACGGGCAACCAGCTCACGCTTGTCAAACGGCTTGGTCAGATAATCATCCGCGCCAAAGCCAAGGCCTTTTAATTTATTGTCAAGCTCCGTAAGGCCGGAAAGAATAAGGATAGGCGTTTCCACTTTGGCCGCGCGGAAAGATTTCAAAACCTCATAACCATCCATGTCCGGCAGCATCAAATCCAGTATGATAATGTCATAGTCATAGATCTTCCCCAGATCCAGGCCATCTTCGCCAAGATCGGTCATATCGACTATATATCCTTCGGATTTGAGCATTAACTCAATGCTTTTGGCGGTGGAGGTGTCATCCTCAACTAGTAGTACGCGCATATATTATCCCCTTTAAGTACAGGCGAGAAAAGAATATTACTATGTAGTAAATCGCCCAATATCGTGGGGTATACTAACAAATATAAAAAAGGTTAACAAACGGTTTAACGTGCAAAGGGTAATTTATTAACTTTTTGCGCACCGCATAAAAAAGATAAATATAAAGCGCGTGGAACGACAATAGTGTGCCTTTATATTTTTGTATAATAAGGGTAGAGTAAGAGCTATTATCAACTGCCCGAAATTCAGGGTTTGGCTAAATCAAAACTAATCAAAATATCTGGTTGTTTAATATGGATCGCATGGCACAGCAAATCGAAAAAACCATTATGGCGCTGCCAGAACAGCAGCTATATGGCCGTGTGTCAAAAGTACTAGGGCTGTTAGTAGAGATAAGCGGAGTTTCCGAGGCGCTGACCATCGGCTCTCACGTACATCTGATGCCTGAAAAAGGGGCGGCTGTCCCTTGCGAGGTTATAGGCTTTCGCAATCAGCAGGCGCTGCTAATGCCATTTGGCGCGCTTGAAGGTATAGGCCTTGGCTGCGCCGCAGTGGTGCAGCCCGACGTACCTTCCATTTTCCCAAGTGAGGCATGGCTGGGGCGTGTTGTGAACGCGCTTGCCCAGCCCATTGACGGGAAGGGGCCTTTAATCTATGGAAATGATCCAGTCCCTTTAAGGAACAAACCTCCCGCTCCGCATTCAAGACAGCGCATCGGCAAACAGCTTGATCTGGGAGTGCGCGCCGTAAACTCGTTCTTGGCAACATGTCAGGGACAGCGTATGGGGATATTTTCCGGCTCCGGCGTTGGTAAATCGGTTCTCCTTTCCATGATGGCTCGTTACACGGTGGCCGATGTCTCCATCATCGGGCTGGTTGGAGAGCGTGGGCGCGAGGTGCAGGAATTCCTTCAAGATGACTTGAAAGAAGAGGGGCTTGCGCGCTCCGTCGTGGTGGTTGCTACGGGTGATGAACCGGCATTGATGCGAAGGCAGGCCGCCTATGTCACTCTGTCTTTGGCAGAATATTTCCGAAGTCAGGGCAAACAGGTGCTTTGCCTGATAGACTCACTGACCCGCTTTGCCATGGCGCAGCGCGAAATTGGCCTTAGCGCAGGCGAACCGCCTACATCCAAAGGCTATCCGCCAACAACATTTGGAGAGCTGTCCCGCCTTTTGGAACGGGCTGGCCCCGGAGAAAAGGGGCAAGGCTCGATCACTGGATTGTTCTCTGTTCTGGTGGAAGGGGACGACCATAACGAGCCGGTCTCGGATTCGGTGCGCGGTATTGTCGATGGCCATATTGTGATGGAAAGAGAGATCGCAGACCGCGGGCGTTTCCCCGCTATTAATGTTCTAAAGTCCGTATCCCGCTCATTGCCCGGAGCAATCACAAAACAGCAAAACGAAATTCTCCGCCGCGCCAAACAGGTGATTACAACATATGAAGATATGTCCGAGCTAATCAGACTTGGCGCTTACCGTAAAGGGAGCGATCCCCTCGTCGATGAGGCGATATTGCTTTACCCGGAGCTGGAGCGATTTTTGACGCAGGACAAGGAAGAAAGCACACATATCGAAGAGGGCTTTAAACAGCTTTCCCAAATCCTTGGGATGAATTACAGCTAGGGTTTGAAAATGGAACTATCTTCATACTTGAAATCAGATAAAGCAGAAATAAAACATCTTTTCGAAAATGTTTTTTCAGAATCAGAAGGCTTGGAAGAAGGAATTTTGATTGCTAACTTAGTTAATGATCTGATGAATAATACAAGTGATCGGGATATTTTTGGCTTTGTTTCCAAGGATAAAGGAAAATTAACAGGTGCAATATTTTTTACAAGATTATTTTTCGATACACAAATAGAGGCCTTTATTCTGGCTCCCGTAGCTGTTATCACAAAATTTCAGGGAAAAGGCATTGGTCAGAAACTGATTGATTACGGTATTGAACAACTGAAGAGAAAGGGAGTTCAACTTGTTTTTACGTATGGTGATCCAAATTTTTATTCGAAATCGGGGTTCCAGAGCATTAGCGAAAATATTATCAAAGCCCCTTGTGATTTAACCTATCCGCAAGGCTGGCTATGTCAATCATTGAACGGCAGTCGAATTGCCCCTATTCTCGGCACCCCCCGTTGTGTTAAAGCTCTTGATAAGCCTGAATATTGGTAAGAGTTAATGATAAAGAAAAGAGGGGAGTATAAAACATGGCGGCAAAACTTGACTCCCTGATACGCGTGCGCAAACACGATGTAGAGCAAAGGCAAAAAGCACTGGCCGAGCTGTACCGCAGAGCCGAGGAAATGAAGGCCGAGCACGACGCTCTGGAAACTCAACTGGCGATCGAAAGCGAAAAATCCTATAATCTGCAACCCGAAATGCTGGGCTTTTTTGCAGCTTATGTAGATAAAACCCGCAAAACCATTGATGCAATCGACCTTGTTCGTGAGAAGCTGGAACGGCAAATTAAGCTCGCTCAGGAACAACTGCGGGAGGCCTTTGCCGAGCAAAAGAAAATCGAGATTATTAATAAACGCCGCAAGGATGCTCAAAGAGCAAAAGAAGACGCCATAGAGTCTCAAGAGCTTGATGAGATTGCTATTGAGGGCTTCCGCCGCAAATCAGAGGAAGATTAGATTGTGGTTGCTTTGCTCTCTTTTTTGTTGTTTTTTCCTTGTTTTCCTTCATTTTTCTTTCTTCTTAATTAAAAAA
>JAGYOK010000060.1 GCA_018399685.1 Alphaproteobacteria bacterium
GGTTCTGAGGTGAGTTTGCAGACAAATTTTTCTTCATCCTCACGGTTGATTGCGCGATAGTAAGACGAAAAGTTTTGTGCAACTTGATCGTAGATACTTTCCAGAACCTCGGTGACAGTGATGTTATAGTGGTCCATGATCTTCTGCGCGACGGTGCTTCTATCTTTTTTATCTTTAGCGGTTTTCCTTGCCTTTAATAGCCTTTCATAACGGTCTTGCGCGACACTTAGGGTGTCACGGGCTTCGTCCTCAGCCGACGTGTCGGGCAAAGCCTTAACAGCGGTTGTACATCCTTTAATTTGTGCTTGCTGTGCAGCCACCGGTGACCACCATGAATCGGTTGCGGCCTTGAGAGCTGGGGCGACCCGGGAATGATCTTTGAGGAAATCATTAAGAGCCGTCTCTGATTCTTTGAGACTTTTGAGATATGAATCAATCTCAGTGTATGGTATAGAAGGTCGAAGCTCCTTACTATATTGAATGACACGCGAGATTGCCTGCATTCGCTCAGTAAGAAATTCAAGTATAGTATTTATATTGAGGCGAAGCTGGTTAAGTAGCTTATTGATTTCCTCCGCACTTAGAATCTTTTTCCTTAGGTGTTCGCGTAGTTCATCTGCCTTCCACGGCGTATCGCACAAAGGGCAAACATCATCGCTGATAAGGTCAAGGCCCGTTTTGATGAAGCCGTGCCGGCGGGCTATTTTCAATGCTTGCTCATCGTCCTTTAACTTTTCAAGACTTTTTTTCACCGCCTCACGGCTATTAATGAGGTCTGATGGTTCAGCGGACTGAAGTGTTGCTTGTAGCTCTTCAAGGTCATCCAAGGCTGCAGCCTTGCGCAAGGCTGGCTTCTTATCCTCAGTTTTAGACGTTTCCATACTTGATTTAAAAGATGTGTCCTCGGTTAGCTCCGTCAGTGGGGATAACCCGAGTACAAGACGCTTCTCGTTCACCTTTTCGAGTATGAGGGCGCTTTCCACTTTATCAATCTTCAGGGCATTTTTAAAATCCGTTTCGGCTTGACGGAGATTAGGCCCCGCTTCCTGCGCCTCACGCCTGCGCTTATTGTTGAAAGTCGTGAACGATTTTCGCAAGCGTTCAATATGGTCGAGGCGAAGCAGTGTTTGGACATCGATAGAGCGTTGTCCGGGTGGAGTGATGATATATTTGACTATTTCTCGACGGGAGAGAGCGAATTCAGGGTGGGTTTCCAGTTCAGCGACTATGAGCTTCACAGTTTTATCATTTGGTGTAATCTCAACCTTTTTTGGGTTCTTTACCGTCCGATGAATCTTAATGGTTTTGCCCAAAGATGGAATCTCGCCTGTGATAGTGACATTCGCCTTTTCTGGATTGGTGCGTTGGTCAACATGGGGTGAATGGTGCTTAACGCTAAGATCCGCTGTACCTTGCCCTGACAGGCGGGTAATATCACCTGTCAGGCAGAATTCGATGGCATCGACAACACCACTTTTGCCAGTGCCGTTAGGACCGCATATGCCAAAATTTTTCCCTTTTAGGCTGAGGTCAAGTTTACGAATTCCTCGAAATTCTTCGATATGAAGTGTCTGGATTCTTATCATTCTTGATCTTCCGACGGCGATTTGAACAATACCGCATCGATTTTGTCGGGTTTAGGTACGCTTCCTTGGCGCAATAGAGTTTCAAGTCTGTCGATAGCGCTATCTTCAATAGAAGAATCAGCATGCATTACATCAATGAATTGTTCAATCACGCGAAGAACAGTCGGAGAAATAACTGTGGAATCATTTTCGTTAGCCAAATCCATACCTCAAATCTGCGTGATAACTGGCTGGTCAGGGCGGCGCGCTTTTTGCTGTCCCCTGTACCAGCGAAGTTCGATTTTAAATCCTCGGCTTTTCAATTATCCTAAGGACAAACGGCTAGTGGAAAGTGCTTGCGTCGTCTCCCCCCTTCATATTGGGGATGTTGCTGAGGGTTTTTGGACGTAGTTATTTTAGCAGCTGCATTATGGGCGTAATTCATTGGATAATAAAGACGGTTGCCGTGTTCAGCCGCACGATACCAATCCTCACAGCAGTCAACTAAGAACCGCGAAAAATAACCTCCGGAACGCTTTGATTCGCCAGCAGCTTCATCAAGGTCACAGGAAAAAAGCCGAATGACACCTCTTTCTCCTTGTTGGACTGCTGAATCGAATATTCTGCGATATTCAAATTTATCGGAAGCCTCCTTCTTCATTAAGGCTTTAGCTGCAACCGCCTCATGCAAAAGTTCCTCTTCTCGAACCACACCTCGACATGAATCAATGACAAAAGTACATCGAGGGTTCCCAGGATTTATTGAAATTACTGCTATTTCATCCGAGGCTGTCAAGCATATTTTTGTCTCTTCGATGTCTTTCCCTGATAAGTGATAGCCGTGACCTGAGAAAGTTATGAATACATAGTCAGTTTCGTTGTGCTCTTTTAAAAGTTTATGTAAAGTACTCCAATTAGGCTTATTTAAAACAGTTATCTCAGATGATTCCCATGCTCCCCCTTGTTTACTAAGTAAATGTTTACGCCAGTTCTCTACATCAATTCTTGCGCCTGGGAGATCTTGTTCTCCCGGGATGTCTGAAGACTCTATCAATATTGCTGCCCTTGTAAACATTTCCTTTGTCTCCTTTCATTCCAAGTAACTTTTTACAAAAAATAAAAAACCCTTTTCATAGCCCTCTCTATTTTCAATCTCTGAAAACCACCATTTTTTATGACGAAAGATCAATTCTTCAAAATAGATAAAGTCCCGCATAGAATCTGGTTGGCCCTTACTAAATTGCCAAATTCGTTCGAGAAGGTTAAATACTTGGCAGCAGTAATTATCATATCTCATATATTTTTCATCATTAATTTCATCGGCGGGCCAATTCCTGCAAAACTCATCGTTTTCGAGATAAGGGTACTCGATTCCAAGATCAACAACTCGATCCACTTGGGCAACCAATTTTTGCTTGCGTTGATCTCGAAGTGAATAAAGCCCAACAAATACACCGCTGGCCGCACCGATTATTGAAGCCACCACGGTAGCAATAACAGTTGCACTAACATCCATAGAAAAAAGGCCTTTGCATTTTGATTATCGAACGCGGTAAATCAGCCGCGAGTTTACGAGTCGTCTGAATTTGTTTGGTTATGCAGGATACTGAATGATATAAACTTTGCGCCCGGAAATAGATCTTTTGCTATGTTATGGAGACGATTGTGCATTTCCGGTAAGGACTCGCTTGTGGATGTCACATGTTGGAAAACTGATTTTGCACTGTCCATTGCGCCGCCAAATAGTCGCTCACCTAAAGCTTCACGAATGGCGTTAATATGCAACATACGTTCCATGAGATTCTTGTGAGTCATCGCTGGCTGAATTTCAGAAACGTAGAAATCATTCCTGGTTTGAATAGCCTTAATGGTCTGTTCAAATCGCTCTTGCTCGATGCTAAGTTCCATCATCAATTGTGGTTCCGATGACTCAAGCAAAAAAGCCAATCCATCGAAGTCATGGGATAATTCTGCATAGCTGGGAGGAGTAAATGCAGGCATGCTAAATGCGCGCTCCTCGCTTGATTTATATTCAGCCATAAGCCTTTTGTAGTTTTCAACCGCGTTTGATTGCCTTGCAAGCACAAATAAGGAACGATTCATTGCAGCTTTATTTTCGCGGCTCTTTTTGGCAGCTTCTCTTCTATCATTTAATGCAAATGCAAGATAAGCCCCAATGAACGCAGATAGAAGCGTAGCGCCTGCTGCGACAGCTACCGAAGCATCAATAATACCGCCCAAAATTGAAGCTATTAAGCCAATCAAGAGCGCAATGCTACCTACAAGAATGACTGTAATTTCCCACTGCTGTAAAATCATATCAACATAATACAACGTCTTTCATTTATTTAAGCATAAGGCCGCGCCTCACAGGCCGCGAGGCCCTTGTGCAGGCGCAGGTTATAGAATATCACCTTATTCCAAGCTCATTACTCATTGCTATAATCGCCTTGACACGATTCTCTTCAAATTCTTGATTGGGCGCATTTTGAATTGAAATTTTTGTTCTCATTGCATTATTTAATAAGGAATGCGCTTCTTCTGAAAAAAATGCTTTAATCATATCTCTTGCTTCTTGACACATTTCATCTGTCTCTTTCCTTGTTTTTGTTTTACGTTGAACCGGTTGATCCGGTAGTGGTTTTTGCATTGCCGGATCTAATGCATCAGTAGCAAATTGGCTTAATGCTTTGACTGCATTGTTGAAGACTGAATATTTGATTTCCAACTTTTTTTGTGACTTCCAGATCACTTTATGCTGGAGCCAAGAAACTATGAATGGGGATATTACGCCCGAAAGTATGCCTGCGCCGAGAGTCATTAATATCTTATCCAAAGCGTTACCTCTCTTTTATAGGTATTGCAATGATTTCTACCAAAATAAATTTGGGTCATGCCGGTACCCAGCGGGAAGTGTCTTCAAAAGATATTCGAACGAAGGCACCTTTTTTCTATCCACTTGCGGATTTGTTGCGGAAATATTGACGTTCCGCCCAGCTTTTTGCAGTTCACAAGTACGATTGGTTACCGCCGTGTCATCAGAAATGATCTCAGAGACATTGCACGTTGATTTATCACGGTCGTAATAGATGACCCGAAAATATCGAGGTTTCCTGACAGGCATCTCGTTTTTCTCCTTTATGAGTAGTATTAAAAGCTTGAAAATTTTCCATCAAATTGTCCATATATCATGTAAGTTTTTCCATATATAAAGATATGGAGGGAATAAAAGCGGAACATTTCCTGTTTATTTTTCCACCTATTAAAATTACTCGGCAATAGCATGGAAAATATTTCAAGTTGACCTGAAATGAATCTTTGATTATTTTCCGTTTCGCACATACCCCTTCTTACCAAAAAGTCGTATGGAAATCAAATATTTGGATTTTTTGAGCGGTAGGGTCCTTTGTGATCTTTTGGAATAATAAGTGAGAAAGATAAGGATAGAAACCTCACTAAAGCGAGGCCGTTATCTGCTTAACAAAACAAAGTGCTGAAATTACGATGTCC
>JAGYOK010000061.1 GCA_018399685.1 Alphaproteobacteria bacterium
GCCTTGGTTTTCCGTATGCCACTTTGATTCAGAATTGTTCCCAACCGAAAATTTTGAAAAAAATACTCGATAGCTCCGGTAATCTTGGCTGAATCTTGTTGCGTTTCATATGCTTGATTGGTAGATTTCATTTTAAGTCCTTTCGATGGTTGTGGTTTTTTGTCCGAAAGCAAACTGTACACTACTCGAAAGAACTATTCAAATTATAAATCAATATTATTTCAGCAGGTTAGATTAATTTTTACTACGTCTTTACTTCTCCGAAAGGTGAATATAAATCTTTAATTGGTTGAGCCCGCAGGTCGCTTAGCTTTTTGTTAGATCATGAAATTGAACACAAATTGAGAAAGGAGACTATCAATGGGAATTTTATCTTGGATCGTAATGGGATTAATTGTTGGTTTGCTTGCAAAATTCATTATGCCCGGCAAAGATCCTGGAGGACTGATTATTACAATCTTGATAGGAATAGCGGGCAGCTTCGTAGGCGGGTTTATCGGGTCCTTTTTGGGGCTTGGGACGATTACTGGATTTAATGTTGGCAGTTTCTTGCTATCTATCGGTGGCGCTATTCTTCTCTTGATCTTGTACCGGGTCATAAAAAAATAACGCTCTATCCCAGTCTAATCGGGTAGCCGAGGGTTTTCCCCCGGCCTCCACACCACATAGCAAGCGGCTCCGCAGTAAGCGGTTCACTTAAGCTATCGAGCCGTAGCCGGATAATGAATTTTCACCCATAGTTCTTTGGCAAACGTTACGAAACTGCCTTGAACGAAGAGCTGCTGACTCTGCCTATCTAATTCAGTACGGTATGGTCAACAATACACGGTTGACATTGAAATCGAAAGAGGCGACATGAAGGCGATGGTCAAGACAGGTTGGATCGTCTACCGGAACGAGATACACCCAAGATTGACGACTTGTTTTGTGAAATGAAGTTATAAGGAGTAAATCATGAAGAAAGGAATAAAAATGTTTGATGTTGTAGCCCTGCTTGAGGATATGCGAGATCGCAGGTTGGTAGCCGGCCAAATAGGTACTGTTGTGGAAATCCTCGATGAAGAGGTATTCGAGGTGGTAGCATCATATGAAAAAATCGAAGACAGAATCAGCCAATTAAGCTAACGGAAGCAGCCTCCGGGTTTGCGTTAAGCGCTTTGGTTCGCGAAGCATCCTGGTTGTGGAGTGAGCATTATGAAAGTTTATACATATTCTGAAGCAAGGCAACGCTTTTCTGAGGTGCTTAATATCGCACGAACAGAAGAAGTTATAATAAAAAGGAAAGGTGGTGAATCCTTTTCTATAACCTTCAAAAAAAGCGATAAATCGCCTTTTGATGTTCCCGGTATTAACACCCGTGCTACCACTAAAGATATTCTTGAAGCAATAAAAGAATCGAGATCGAGAAGGTAAGCCGAAGCCGAACCCGTCGCTCAACCGGAGCACAGGGGGATTTTGTTTCACTCGAGCCCCCTGCGTCCGGTTAGCTTGGCGTTGGCATCAACCAACGAGGTGGAATGATGTCATTTTGATTGAGGAAATTGAATGCTGGGCGCCAAATTGGTCGAAATACGAAAGAAATTCGTTTTTTCTTTTATAACTTGACCTACAAATAAACTTTTATAACTTGACCTACAAATAAAAAGGAGTCCTCATGAAACTATATCTTGAAGATACTGACATGATGGCTGGTAGTCTTCACTGGCCCTTACCCAGGGGCAATACTGGAAGACTAATTACGATAGGCCCGTGCACCCGCGGACCGGGTGATCCTCAGAGCGTATGCAATCCAGCGAATGCACTCATTGAATACGCTTGTGATACTCCATTGCAATTTGTCAATATAATCAGACAGTTTTCCAGCATTGAATTACTCTGGTTCAATTGTCATTCCATAGACGCTCAAGGCGGGACTGTTAGGGGTGTAGGAGCTGGAACTCCAGCCGGTATTAGAATAGGTGGAGCTAATATTTATGAAAGCGATCTTACTTATTTTAGAAACATAAGCAATAGAGCGATAAATCCTGCAGGTCGTAGTTTTGCGCCACATGTTGTAATAAGTGAAGTGAATCAACAAGCTATAATTGCGCGCCATGCTTCACAATTTCGTGAACAAGTACCTGGCCACACGGTAATTAGAGGGGAGGAGGTTCATCATTTACAACGCTATTTTATACCTAGTATTATACTGAGATCTTGCTCGATTGGTAGAAACCATTCCTTCTGCCAAACATTAGCCAATAGAGCAAATACATTTGTATTCGCACCCCAGGTTGACCAGTGGGGCGCTGCTCCGACAGGCGGCTCTTGGCAACTGCACAACCCAGTTTATTTTTTCCGCCCAACTAGTCTTTGGAGTCACCATTATGAGTTGCTTTTACAATCATATCCAGAATCCTCCTCGAGCCTTTCACCGTTACAACAGCGTTCAGAACAACAAAGAATCGCTACAGGGCCCGGTAGAGGTGTTGGACGGTGCCGGGGTACAATCGGATAGAATTGCTTTTAACTGAAAGGGGGCACACCTTGATTTGTGTGATTAGGGCGCAAGTTGACATTATGCAAGGATATCGACATTTCGCCAACTGGTCGCTGCACCTGACACCGTGATCTCCGCATTCGCTTCGCCTCCGGTACCGGTGAGCTTGTCGCTTGCATTAAAACTTGACTTGCGGTCTGAATGTGGTACCTTATTCGAACTGGAGGAAATAAATTATGAATATTACGCATGATATCAAGCCGGTTACGTTTTTAAAATCACGAGCAGCTGACCTGCTCAATCAAATTAATGAAACGCACCGACCCGTTATAATAACCCAAAACGGGGAGCCACGCGCTGTGCTACAAGACCCTAAAAGCTATGAAAATATGCGAAATGCCATAGGTATTTTAAAACTAATTTCAAAAGGAGAGTCCGACATCAGGGAGGGGCAGGTAAAACCGCAGGAAGCCGTTTTTGATGAAATTGAAAAAGCGCTGAAAGAAAGCCTTTGATGAGCAAGCAATACCATGTGATGTGGGCGTCAGTTGCACAAACAGATTTAAAGCAAATCATTGATTATATAGCGCTTGAAAGCCCAGGCAATGCATTACAAGTACTAGGTAGGATCAAGCAAAAAGCTTCAGACCTCTACACTTTGCCTGATCGTGGTAGGATTGTACCGGAATTAAAAGAACAGGGCATTAATATCTATCAAGAGATAATTGTGCCACCCCTGCGAATTATTTACAGGATATCAGATTCAACTGTTTTTGTTTTATCCGTCATTGATTCCAGGCGGAATGTCGAAGATATCTTGTTGGATCGGTTTATCCGATAAAAGACTTGCCAACCAGCGTCTGTACTCGGACGCGCGGTTGCCCGCCGCGTGCCGGTAAGGCGCGGAGTTATGCCAAATATAGAAAGTGATGAACAAAACAATGAAACTGCATCAATGGTTCCTTCTACTCTCATATAAACAGCGTATATGGCTTTTCGGGACTGTCGCTGTTATGCTTGTCCTCATCACTGCCGGCATTTTCCTAAATCCACCTGCGGAACCGGCAAAGACGGTCAATGTCAGCGTTGAAATGTCGATTCGGGATATTGCGCCAACACTGAACGTCACAGGAAAGGCCCTGGCCCGCGAACTCGGTCTGCCTATTGACGTTTCCAAATCAAAGCCCCTCAGCACGCTGGGTATTAAACCGGAAACGCTCCGGCATGCGGCACATCACCTGCTTTCTCACCACGATACGAAACTAAAATATTATTTGTATGCAGCGTTAGTTTTAGGAGGCCTTGTGTTCCTTACCAGGCTGGGGCGCCCGGATCTGTGTGGTGTCGAGCATAGAAAGCGATGGTATCCCCGATCCCCCTACATTACCTCTCTTCTCTTGTCAGTATTCATTGCAGGGTTTTTGCTGGGAAAATCACCCAACCCCATGGAAGGGGCAGTGAAGGTGTTCAAATCCATGGTAGGATTATATGCTGATCCTGTAGCCAAAGTGACAGCCTTTATTTACTTCATCGCGCTTGCTGTCATCGGAAACAAACTCATCTGTGGCTGGGCCTGTCCTTTTGGCGCTCTTCAGGAATTGATATATAGTTTTCCGGTTCTGAAAAGGATCAAGAAACGAAAACTTCCTTTCGCTCTTACGAACATAATCCGAGGCAGCCTTTTTGCGATCATGCTGCTTTTTCTGTTCGGTATTGCAGAAGGCCGGAAAGGAACGGTTATCTATCACTATCTGAATCCTTTTAATCTGTTCAATCTCGAATTTGAGACAGTCAGCATTCTGCTGACCATCATCCTCTGTCTTTTGGGGTCCTTAGTTATATATCGTCCGTTTTGTCAGTTCATTTGCCCCTTCGGGTTTCTCTCCTGGATTGCTGAGCGATTCAGCATTGTCCGTGTTCGTGTTGACAAAGAGAAGTGCACCCAATGCGGTGCATGCATAAAGGCATGCCCCCTGGAGGCGGCTAAAGGCCGTATTTATGGGAACAAACTGCCAGCGGACTGTTTCAGTTGAGGCCGTTGCTTGAATGTCTGTCCCGTTGACGCCATTAAATATGTATCTGTTTTCAAGAAAGGCATTACAAAGCCGGTCGGTGGCAACTGAATAATCCGCGCAGAAGGCTCGCTTTCCTCAGCGCGTCATGGCAGGCGTTAGCCTTAAACATTGAGGAAGATATGGTTGAATATCACCCGGAAAGAAAAATATCTAAAATGGGAGGAAAATGAAAAACCAGTTAAAGGCGAATAATATTGAATATTACGAGCGCGAAGGTATTGTAAAAACTGTAATACAGGCATTAAAATTGGCTAACCTTGCTGGTTCAGGGGATGGCAAAAAGGCCGCCGCCCCTTACCATCCTGTTATGGTTTGAATCAAAAGGAGTAACCAATGGATTTTGAAAATAAGAATAAACTTAGAAATTCTTGCCTACA
>JAGYOK010000062.1 GCA_018399685.1 Alphaproteobacteria bacterium
GTGGCCCGTAGGTCTGGATCCGGTCGCCGAAGGTGTCGCGCAGGGTCTCGATGACTTTTACAGTAGTTGAGGTCACGAGAAACTTTCCGAGCAAATAATCATCAATTTTTTGTGTCGCTTCGGGGTTTGTTCCATATTCATTAACATCTGCAAGAAAGTTTGACCACGAACCTTGTCCGCTATAATGAGACAAACCTTCTGCCATAGGACCATAAACATATCCAAAGTAGCCGCGTCCTTTATATTCTTTTTTATCTTGCGGGGAAACTTTTGTTTGCTTGCCTACAATATCGCCCTCTTCATTTCTTAGCCATGTTTCTCCAGACCCCAATCCTTCTAAGCGCGCTTTGCGTGTTTCACTTAAATCTTGGCGCCCTTGCTGTTTCCCTTCAAAAGTTTTTAATGCGTTCTGATAGACAGGGCTTTCTTCTCCTACTTGCTTTCTCAGGCGCTCTAAATCCATGGCTTCTCGCGCTGGACCAATAAACGATAATTCTTGCTTGACAGGATCGAACCCATAACGATGCTTAAATAAAGCTCTAGCTAATGGATTAGATTCTAAAGCCTGAAGATTAGGCTGCCCCGCTTTTTTCCTCTCCTCCAGTGCAGCTCTAGCTGCTTCAGGAGAAAATGGTGCTTGACCTTTGCCAGGCTCATAGTCGGCCGGCATTTCACCAAAGCCCGGAGCTTCTGAACCTTCTCCACCCATACCTAAAATTTTATCAAGATACGCCCGGTCTTGTTGTTCTTGCTCAAATTTCTTGGCAGCTCGACCATGCGCCGCCAACTGGGCTTGATGCTCTTGAGGCATAAATTGCTTGCGAATCGCATCCATAGCATTCTGTAAATTACGGTGCTCTTCTTCTTGAGCAATGCGCGTAGGTTCGCGTTGCATTTTATAACCTTGTAGCACATTTCCCAGCACATCAGCCAAACCGGTCGATTCTGTAGGTAAACCTGCAAAATTAAATGTTTGAAGCGCCATAATTTATCCCCACAGTTTTCGCCCAAATAATGAACCAGAGGGCTGCATTGCAAACCCAGCACCACCGCCCAATGATTGGGAGATTAAACTTAACAAGTCACGATTTCTGCCCATATCTTGTGCGGCACCTCGATAAGCCATTCCAGCCTGTTGACCTAATGCGCTCCCCAAATAATCAGCTAACGCACTGCTCGCACTCGCACCTTTACCATATACATCTTGCAACCCACCAATACCTTGCTGATAAATGCCTAGTGCATTTTGCAAATAGCGTTGCTCATCTTCGCTTAATAACTGACGCGCCCGCTGCCCATACTGTTTCGCTGCTTCAGGGCTTTCACGGTAGCCGCCAGCACCCGTTAAGGAACGCATACCACGCATCAACTCTTCTTGGTTAAACTTGTATTGGTCGGATGGCTCGTACTGAGACTGCAGGCTAGACAAAAACTCAGCAGGTTTAAGTTGCTTTTGATATTCACCACGCAGCTGAGAACCGGCTTCCTGCCCTTGTTGTACATAAGGACTATAATATTGCTGACCAACACCAGGTATTTGGGATAAATAAGGATTAGCGGCACTGGCAGGGTTTTTACTTAAGCCTAAGGCTTTCGATAACCAACTCATATCATACTCCCTATGAACTCTGTATTGTTTCAATTGTACCAGCGGCAGTTTTTACTTTTAATTTAGCGGCATCAGTATCAAACCAAATCGCTCCCAGTGGTGCGTCAGGTTCACGAGCTGTAATTTGAGCAGTGGTAGCCTGCGTTACAGTAAAACCATTGATACCTAATCCTGTATTTAAGGATTGATTTAACTGGTCCATATATAATTGATATTGTGGCATGAGATACCCGTTGTTATCTACATATTTTGCACCGACAGAAAAAACAGGAATATCCATTACTCACCTATCTCTAATAATCCAGTGTGAATCAGCACTCTTCCCAATGCAAAAAACTTGAGCTCTAATGTAATTTGATTGGCAAAACCTAGCTGACTCCATCTGGGTTGGCATTTAAATTGACCTGTATTACGCATATTGTAACTTACTGTATTTGACCAATTTAATGCACCACTTTTTGAAATACGCAAATCTACACGCGGTTGATTCACCTGACACGTCGCATTTTCAGTAATAATAGGTACATCATCTTCTGTATATATAATCGCATCAGCATCCTCGGTAATTACATAACCATTACATTGACTTACACCGGTCACGTTAGGAATAGCACCTGATTCCAACCAAAAACTAAATAAATTAACACGCCATTTTTCAGGAGATGGTAGCCGAAAGGTGTTAGTAACACGCGCTCTCGGAATTTCATATTGCTCAAGTCCTGGAGTAATGCTGGTGGTCGCCGTATTTAATTCACTGTCGGTGCGATATAATTTTCCATCCTTTAAACTGACGAAATAAAGCTCTAAGTCAAAATAAACAATCGACCGTGCGGGATGGTAACTCCAATCCCAATCCGTTAAATCGAAAAATAATTTAGTGTTAAAGTCATAAACAATAGAAAGATTATCTTCAGAATTAAAAAATGTGAGCTGATAAAACAAATGTCCATCTTCACGAAACAAAAACCCAGTCGAATCACCGGGGTGCTTGATGTTATCAAATAAATTATCAATTCCATCTGTGGAGATACGTTGCGCTTGACCACCCATGGTCACCAATAATGAAGGAGAAGAATTTTCATTAATCCCAAGCCATACGACAAAAGTATCACTGCCATCTATCGTAGAGACCGATGCACACCCATAATCAATATTGATACTAGCATTACGTTGGTAGGTATTAACATTAGGAACTGCTTGCCAGATTTCGGCAACGGTTGACCCCAACACTAAGACCGTATTAGATGCCCCAGGGATAGGAACAACCGCCAACGCATAATCAGGCTTTGTTTCTAGATTCAATTGAACCTGATATTCTAAATTAAAAGCAGTGGCAGGTGAGCCTGAAGAATAACCCGAAGCATAAACAGACCAAGTATCGCCAGTACTATCCGTATTAGCGTTACCAAACAGAAAAAAACCATTTTGATAAGCGACATAATTGGGTGTGAAGTTTACAGGGGTAGAAGAATAAACAGCGTCACCAAATGTATCGGTATCATAGTTATAAATATAAGCTTTAGTCCCATCAACAATGCAAATCTGAAAATCTAAATTTTCATCAATCGACACTTCACCAATTGACGTCGATAAATTACCAATAAGCCTCTTAACGCTGGTTGGGCTGTTGAGCCGATAAACTTCATCCCCAATAACCGCAATAATAAAGCCGCCTCGAATACTTCTGAATAATCCTCGCCCAACAGGACCCGATGAGGAAGTAAAGCTTTTAATGGCTTCATAGCCCATGAAATTTACGAGCCACTGCTCTTTCCCATCAGCAGACTGTGTAATGTACATATTATAAGTTCGAGAAGCATCCACGGTATTAAAACCATCAAAAGTAGATCCTCCCGTAATTTCAATAGGGACTTGTTGCGCATTATTAACTGTTAGCGCCATTACGCTGTCCATCCCCGTGCCAGGTTCACCCACGCCCAATTAATACCTTGTTGATTTTGTAATGTGCTTAATTTTCCCTGACTCAAATCCATGGTATTCGTTCTGGCATTAATCCAGCGATAGTATTCATCGAGCTGGTTCTGAACGGCTTGGGGCACCATGTAACCATACTCTAAACACATTCTCACTGCCGTCTCATATTTCATGTAATTAATATAAAAACGGTCTAATGTGAGCTCTAAATCTTGGTCAATAGTAACTGAAGCTAAAGCAAACTCCCCCCATATTTCTAAAGGGTAGTTTTCATCAGGTATAAAATATAAATAAAGTGTAGAGCCGCCTAATTTTCGCTCAAAATGGTAATTAAATGGCAAGCTCTGGACATCGGTTACGCGAAAAGAACCAAAAAACTTTTTACGACCTTGATAGGTTGTTTGATAGCGAACATTATCTTTAGAAAAGGTGAAAGTTTCAGCGTAAATTAAATTTGGAATAAAGTATTCCGCGGTCCCAGCGATGGCGGTGGTGGTATACTGAGTGCTATATGGAATCATTGAGCTATTAGCTGTTTTATCCGCTAATAAGTCATTAACAATACTGACGCCATTAGTAATCTGAGCACCAGTCGGAGTTTCAAAGTCACGGCTTACAATGTTAGCCAAGTAAAAGGCATTCGTTACAAGCTCTCGGGTTGTGTAGGCCATAACTCCTCCGTCCTGGATGATAAAGGGTTGGAGAAGGCACCACCCAACCCCTAGTCGTTATTATATCACCTTATAGGTAATCGTAATAACCTGCAGTTAACAAGATTAATGAATCACTTGTATCCACTTTATACTGGATAGTAGGAACACCAGAGTCCAGCTCACATGGAACTACGATTTGCCCCTGTTGCGTAGCCGCTACGCCACCACCAAACCACACAATGCCATTGGTAGCGCTTGAACCATAAGGTAAAAACTGAGCATAGTTGCTCGCGCTATTTGCAGTGTACACAATACTCATGATAACGCGTGTAGCAATCGGAGGAACGCTA